>JAEUPF010000134.1 GCA_016790425.1 Rubrivivax sp. | reverse complement strand
TGCGGCAGCGCGAAGAAGTGCCCGTCGTGCACGCGGCTGGGCACGAGGTAGTCGCGCGCACCTTCGGGCGTGCTCTTCGTGAGCATCGGCGTCTCGATGTCGATGAAGCCCTGCTCGTCGAGGAACTTGCGGACCTCGATCGCGACGCGGTAGCGCAGCATCATGTTCTTCTGCATCTGCGGCCGGCGCAGGTCGAGCACGCGGTGCGTCAGGCGCACCGTCTCGGACAGGTTCTCGTCGTCGAGCTGGAACGGCGGCGTGACGCTGGCGTTGAGCACCTCGAGCGCGTGCGCCAGCACCTCGACCTTGCCGCTGGTGAGGCCGGTGTTCTCGGTGCCGGCCGGGCGCGGGCGCACCTTGCCGACCACCTTCAGGCAGAACTCGTTGCGCACGCCCTCGGCGGTGGCGAACATCTCCGGGCGGTCGGGGTCGCAGACGATCTGCACCAGGCCTTCGCGGTCGCGCAGGTCGATGAAGATGACGCCGCCGTGGTCGCGGCGGCGGTGGGCCCAGCCCATCAAGGTGACTTCCTGGCCCAGCAGCGTCTCGCTGACCAGGCCGCAGTAGGTGGTTCTCATCGTTGGCTCACTGTCTCTTGTTCGGCGTTGTCGCCAGACCTGCGCTGCAGCCTCTGGCATGGCGCTGGCGGTGGTTGCGGCGGGGCTGGCGGGTCGGTGTCGGTGTGGCGGCGCTTGGAGGAGCGCCGGGCCGCTGCGAAGAGTTCCTGCGCGGTGGCCCGTCGGGGCTCCTGGATGAGGGCGGTCCGGTTGCCGGGCCGGGCCCGCCCTGTCAATTTCGGTGCGGGTCCGCGGTGGCGGCTGCGGCCGGTGCGCGGGGTGCCGCCGCCGGCGCCGCGCCGTTGGGCACCTTCGCCGGCGGCCCGACCACGCCCATCGAGATGACGTACTTCAGGGCCTCGTCGACGCTCATCGCCAGCGGCACGACGTCGGCGCGCGGCATCATCAGGAAGAAGCCCGAAGTGGGGTTGGGCGTCGTCGGCACGTAGACGCTGACCCAGTCCCTGCGCGGGTCCATTCCCATCACGGTGGTGGGGCTGGCACCCAGCAGCGCGGCCACCTCGCCGGCCGGCCGCCCGGTGACGAAGGCGATGGTCCAGGCGCCCTCGCGCGGGTACTGCACCAGCACCGCCTCGCGGAAGGCCTGGCCGCTGCTGGAGAACAGCGTGTCCGAGACCTGCTTGACCGAGTTGTAGATGCTCTTGACGATGGGGATCTTGCCGATCAGGCGGTCCCACAGCGCCAGCCACCATTGGCCGACGAAGTTGGCCGCGAAGACGCCGCTGGCCAGCAGCAGCACCGCCAGCACGATGACCGAAAGGCCCGGCACGTGCCGCGCCGTCTCGAGGAAGTCGTAGGCCGACTGCGGCAGCATCGCCTGCGCCACCGACAACAGCGCCGCGAAGAGCGTGTCGATGCCGCCGAGCACCCACGACAGCACCCACACGGTGATGGCCAGAGGCAGCCACACCAGCAGGCCGGCGACGAGGTACTTCTTCATGGCGAGTCGGCTTGGGCTCGGGCGGCCGGCGAGCGCGGCGCTCTCAGCGGCCCGAGGAGCTCGGCGCGGGAGCCGGGGCCGCCGGCGCGGGAGACGATGCGGCGGGCGCCGGCGCCTTCGCTGCCGCCGGGGCCGGCGATGCCGATGCCGGCGCGGGCGCCGCGCTGGCCGTCGACGCCTGGCCCTTGTCGCCGCCTTCGCTGCTCTTGTCGGACGGCTTCTCGGCCGCCTTGTCGGCGCCGCCATCGCCTTCGGCCTTGCCGCCGGCGTTGGCGCCGCCGCGGAAGTCGGTGACGTACCAGCCCGAGCCCTTGAGCTGGAACCCGGCAGCGGTGACCTGCTTGGCGAACGTCGCCGCGCCGCAGGCCGGGCATTCGGTCAGCAGCGGGTCGGACACCTTCTGCAGAACGTCCTTCGCGTGCCCGCAGCTCGTGCAGCGATAGGCGTAGATCGGCATGGCTCTTTCTCTGGGAAAGGAAGAAGAAGGAAGGCGCGCAAAACGCGGACGGAAAAGCCGCGAATTATAGGTGCCGCCTGCTGGCCGGCCACCCGGCGGCCAGCAGGCCAGAGTGCCGGGCCGGTGCCGCCCGGCAGTGGCGCAGCGCCGGCGGAGAAGCGCCGGCAGGAGAAAGTGCGTGCCGGCGCCGCGCCCTCAGCGTGCGCGGGCGTGGGCGCGGGCGCGGCGCCCTCAGTTCAGCCCGGCGACGTGGCGGCCGTGCTCGTGCCGGTTGGCCAGCCACTGCGGCGCCAGCGATCCGCCCACCATGCCTGCGAACGCGGCGATGAGCCCGGCGAGCTGCCCGGGGAACTGCTCGCCCAGCGGGCTGACCTGCGGGAAGAAGAGGATCCACACGCCGATGCCCAGGCCCACCGACCAGATGGCGCCTTGCGTCGTCGCGCGCCGCCAGTACAGCCCCATCACCAGCGGCACGAAGGCGCCCACCAGCGTCACCTGGTAGGCCGAGGAGACGAGGTCGTAGATCGGCGTGCCCTTCATCGCGATGGCGTAGGCCAGCACCAGCGCGGCGAAGACGACGATCGTCCAGCGCGTGGCCAGCAGCTGCTGGCGGTCGCCCATGTGCGGGCGCAGGTTCTTGACGATGTTCTCGACGAAGCTGGTCGAGGGCGCCAGCAGCGTCGCCGAGCTGGTGCTCTTGATCGCCGACAGCAGCGCGCCGAAGAAGAGGATCTGCATCAGGAGCGGCATCTTCGTCAGCACGAACGTGGGCAGCAGCCGCTGGTAGTCGTTCTTCGCCATCTCCAGCGCGTTGCCCCCCATCACCACCACGGCGCAGGCGACGATGAACATCGGCACGAACGCGAAGGCGATGTAGCACAGGCCGCCGATGACGGCGCCGCGGCTGGCGGTCTCGGCGTTCTTCGCCGACGTGACGCGCTGGAACACGTCCTGCTGCGGGATGCTGCCCAGCATCATCGTGATGCCGGCGGCGATGAAGAAGGCCAGATCCTTGAAGGTGGCGTCGGGGAAGAACTTCCAGAGGTCGGCCTTGACCGCCATGTCGAGCACGGCACCGCCGCCGCCGGCGAGTTCAGCGGCATAGAAGCCGATCACCGACAGGCCGATGACGAGCACGATCATCTGGATGAAGTCGGTCCATGCCACCGCCAGGAAGCCGCCGACGACGACGTAGATCAGCACCGCCAGCGTGCCGACGATCATGCCGGCGGTCTCGGACATGCCGCCGTCGGTGAGCACCGAGAACACCAGGCCGAGCGCGGTGATCTGCGCCGCCACCCAGCCGAGGTAGCTGAGGATGATGGCCACCGAGCAGAACACCTCGATGCCCTTGCCGAAGCGCTTGCGATAGAAGTCGCCGATCGTCAGCAGGTTCTGGCGATAGAGCCTGGCCGCGAAGAACAGGCCGACGAGGACCAGGCAGGTGCCGGCGCCGAAGGGGTCCTCGACGATGGCGTTGAGGCCGCCTTGCACGAACTTGGCCGGGATGCCCATCACCGTCTCGGCGCCGAACCAGGTGGCGAAGGTGGTCGTCACGACCATGACGAGCGGCAGGCTGCGCCCGGCAATCGCGAAGTCGGTGGTGTTCTTGATGCGCGTGCCGGCGTAGACGCCCAGGGCCAGCGTCCCCAGCAGGTACAGCACGACGAAGACGATCAGCGTGGTGTTCATGGCATCAGGCGTGGCGGGCGACGGGCGGCGCGTTCGAAGCGCCGCAATTATGGGCGGCCCAGCAGCAGCGCCGCGGCCAGCGCGCCGGCCAGCAGCGCCGCCAGCGTGCCCAGCAGCCAGCGCAGCAACCGGTTGGCGCGCCGCTGCTCGGCCAGCAGTTGCAGCAGCAGTTGCGGCTCGGCCTGCTCGGCGCTGCGCGTCAGCGCCTGCTGCAGCAGCCGCGGCAGGCCCGGCAGCATCTGCGCGTAGCGCGGCGCTTCGTCCTGCAGCCGCTGCGCCAGGCCGCGCCAGCCCACCTGCTCGTCCATCCAGCGCTCGAGGAAGGGCTTGGCGGTGGTCCACAGGTCCAGCTCCGGGTCGAGCTGGCGCCCGAGACCCTCGATGTTGAGCAGCGTCTTCTGCAGCAGAACGAGCTGCGGCTGGATCGTCACGTTGAAGCGGCGCGAGATCTGGAACAGGCGCAGCAGCACCAGCCCGAGCGAGATGTCCTTCAGCGGTCGCGCGAACTGCGGCTCGCACACCGTGCGCACGGCGCCTTCCAGCTCGTCGACGCGCGTGCCCGGCGGCACCCAGCCGCTTTCGATGTGCAGCTCGGCCACGCGCTTGTAGTCGCGGCGGAAGAAGGCGATGAAGTTGTGCGCGAGGTAGTCCTTGTCGCGCTCGGTCAGCGTGCCCATGATGCCGAAGTCCAGCGCGATGTAGCGCCCGAACGTGGCCGGGGCCAGGCTGACGAAGATGTTGCCCGGGTGCATGTCGGCGTGGAAGAAGCCGTCGCGGAACACCTGCGTGAAGAAGATCGTCACGCCGTCGCGCGCCAGCTTCTTGATGTCGACGCCGGCGGCGCGCAGCTTTTCCACCTGCGCGATCGGCACGCCGCTCATGCGCTCCATCACGATGACGTCGGCGCGGCACAGGTCCCATGCCATGCGCGGCACCAGCACGAGGCCGAGCCCTTCCATGTTGCGCCGCAGCTGCGTCGCGTTGGCGGCCTCGCGCACGAGGTCCAGCTCGTCGTGCAGGTAGGTGTCGAACTCGGCCACCACCTCGCGCGGCTTGAGGCGGCGGCCGTCGGCCGACAGGCGCTCGATCCACGCCGCCAGGCGGTGCAGCAGCTCGAGGTCGGTCTCGATCGCCGCCAGCATGCCCGGGCGCAGCACCTTCACCGCCACGTCGCGCACGCCGTCGCCTTCGCGCAGCGTGGCCAGGTGCACCTGCGCGATCGAGGCGCTGGCCACCGGCTCGGCCTCGAAGCTGGCAAAGAGCGTCTCGATCGACTGCCCGAACGAGCGCTCGATGATGGCCCGCGCCTCCCGCGCCGGGAACGGCGGCACCCGGTCCTGCAGCAGCGCCAGCTCGTCGGCGACGTCGGGCGGCAGCAGGTCGCGCCGCGTCGACAGGAGCTGGCCGAACTTGACGAAGATCGGCCCCAGCCGCACGAGCCCTTCGCGCAGCCGCACGCCGCGCGGCGCGTCCAGCCGCCGCCCCAGGCGCACGATGCGCACCAGCGCGCGCACCCAGCGCTGCCGGAACGCCGACAGCGCCACCTCGTCCAGCCCGAAGCGCAGGACGGTGATGACGATGAACGCGAGGCGGGCGAAGCGCCTCACGGCCGCGGCTTTCGCACCCGCGCCAGCGGCTTTCGCACCCGCGCCAGCGGCCTTCGGACCCGCGCCAGCGGCCTTCGGTTCCGCGCGCGCCGCGCGCCGGCCTTCACGGCTGCTTGCGCGCGAAGGGGCCGGCCCATGGCGATGCCGCGGCGGCGTCGAGCGCGCCGCGCAGGCCGCGGCCGAGCCAGCGCCCGAGCTGCTGCAACTGGTAGGCCGCGACGGGGCCGAACAGGCGCTCCAGGTCGCCGGCGATGTCCCAGCGCAGGTTGGCGATCAGCCAGCCGATGTCGGCGGCGAACGCAGCGTCGCCGTCGACCTGCACCGAAGGCCGCTCGCCGGCCATGGCGCGGGCGAGCAGCAGCGCCGGGTTCGAGGCGTCGACGTCGATGCGCAGGTCCGACGCCGACGACGCGCCGGCGTCGGCGCCCGGCACCCCGCACCACTCCAGCAATCCGGCCGGCGTGACACGCCACGCCAGGGCCGGCGGCGCCGGCAGCAGCGGCGGCCAATCCGACAGCTGCACGGCCACGGTGCGGCCGCTGTGCGGCGCCAGCCGCGCGCTCGCTGCCGGCTCGCTGCGCAGCACGTGGTTCAGCAGCAGCGTCAGCCGCTCCAGCACCGGCGGGGCCAGCAGGTTGGCGAGGGCGTCGAGCATGGGCGCGGGATTGTAGGCACCGCTCCCAGGCGGGCTTCCTGCACGACAAATTGCACGACATGCGCGAGCGCTGCCGTGCACGCTGCGCGCCGGCCCCGCGGACGCGCCTGCGGGCCGCGGCGCGCTCGCATAGCATGCGCCGCTTCGCCTCGCACGCCATGCCTGCCACCGTCCTGCTCACCGGCGCCACCGGCTACATCGCTTCGCACACCTGGCTGGCGCTGCTCGCTGCCGGGCACCGCGTGATCGGCGTCGACGACTTCTCCAACAGCTCGCCGGCGGTGCTCGAACGGCTGGCCGAGCTGTCGGGGGCGCCGCCGCGCTTCGAGAAGCTCGACGTCGGCGACGCCGCCGCGCTCGAGGCGCTCTTCACGCGCGAGCGCATCGACGCCACCGTCCACTTCGCCGCCTTCAAGGCGGTGGGCGAATCGGTGAGCAAGCCGCTCGCGTACTACGCCAACAACGTCGGCGGCCTCGTCAACGTGTGCCGCACGATGGGCCGCCACGGCGTCGGGCGCTTCGTCTTCAGCTCCAGCGCCACCGTCTACGGCGACCCGGCGAAGCTGCCGATCGCCGAAGACGCGCCGCTGTGTGCCACCAACCCGTACGGGCAGACCAAGCTGATGGGCGAGCAGATCATCGCCGACCTCGCGCGCGCCGACCCCGCCTGGCAGAACGCCGTGCTGCGCTACTTCAACCCCGTGGGCGCGCACGACAGCGGCCGCATCGGCGAAGACCCGCGCGGCACGCCGAACAACCTGATGCCCTTCGTCGCGCAGGTGGCGGTGGGAAGGCGGCCGCACTTGTCGGTGTTCGGCAACGACTATCCGACGGCCGACGGCACCGGCGTGCGCGACTACATCCACGTCGTCGATCTCGCCGAGGGCCACGTGGCGGCGCTCGAGCGGCTGCTCGCGGCGCCGGGGTCCTTCACCGTCAACCTCGGCACCGGCCGCGGCGCCAGCGTGCTGGAGGTGGTGCGCGCCTACGAGGCGGCCAGCGGCCGCCCGGTGCCCTACCGCATCGAGCCGCGCCGCGCCGGCGACGTCGCCGCGTGCTGGGCCGACGCGACGCGGGCGGCCGAACTGCTCGGCTGGCGGGCCCGCCTGGACCTGGCGCGCATGTGCGCCGACAGCTGGCGCTGGCAGCAGCGCAACCCGAACGGATTCGACAACGCATGAACGCTCCTTCTTCTCCTCTCTCGTCGGCGGCCGCCCGGCAAGCGGCCGTCGCTGTCGTGCCGGTGGTGATGGCCGGCGGCTCGGGCACGCGGCTGTGGCCGCTGTCGCGCGCCGGCTTCCCGAAGCAGTTCCTCGTCCTCGGCGGCAACGGCACGAGCCTGTTCCAGCAGGCGGTGGCGCGGCTGCAAGGCCTGGCCGACGAGCGCATCGCGGTCGGCGCGCCGCTCGTCGTCGGCAACGAGGAACACCGCTTCCTCGTGCTCGACCAGTTGCGCGAGCTGAAGGCCGAGCCGGCGGCGGTGCTGCTGGAGCCGATGGGCCGCAACACCGCGCCGGCGCTGACGCTGGCGGCGCTGCAGGCCCTCGAAGGGCAGCCGCAAGGAAGCGACCCGGTGCTCGTCGTCACGCCGGCCGACCAGACGGTCACCGACGATGCCGCCTTCGCCGCGGCGGTGCGCCGCGCGGTGCACCAGGCGGCCGCCGGCGCCATCGCGATCCTCGGGGTCAGGCCGACGCGGCCCGAGACCGGCTACGGCTACATCCGTACCGAACCCGCCGGCCGCGCCGACGCCGCGCCGGAGGGGGCGCCCGACCTGCGCGTCGCGCGCTTCGTCGAGAAGCCCGACGCCGACACCGCGCAGCGCTACCTCGAAGCCGGCGGCTACTCGTGGAATGCCGGCATGTTCGTGCTGCGCGCATCGGCGTGGATGGCGGCGCTCGAACGCTTCCGCCCCGACATCGCCGCCGCTTGCCGCGCCGCCTTCGCCGCGCGCAGCACCGACGCGAAGTTCGTCCGCCCCGGCAAGGCCGAGTTCGCCGCCGTGCCGGCCGAGTCGGTGGACTACGCGGTGATGGAGAAGTGCCCCGGCGTGCTCGACATCCGCATGCAGGAGCTCGACGCCGGCTGGAACGACCTCGGCGCCTGGGACGCGGTGTGGCAGGTGCTGCCCAAGGACGCCGAGGGCAACGCCACCGTGGGCGACGCGCTCGTCGCCGACAGCCACAACACGCTCGTGCACGCCACCAGCCGGCTCGTCAGCGTGGTCGGCCTGGACGACGCCGTCGTCGTCGAGACGCCCGACGCGGTGCTCGTGGCCAGCCGCGAGAAGAGCCAGGACGTGAAGACGATCGTCGCGCGTCTGGGGCAGTCCCAGCGCGGCGAGCAGACGCTGCACCGCAAGGTGCACCGCCCGTGGGGCTGGTACGACAGCATCGACCACGGGCCGCGGCACCAGGTCAAGCGCATCATGGTCAAGCCGGGCGCCTCGCTCAGCCTGCAGATGCACCACCACCGCGCCGAGCACTGGATCGTCGTCTCCGGCACCGCCGAGGTGACCAACGGCGACAAGGTCATCATGCTCAGCGAGAACCAGAGCACGTACATCCCGCTGGGCGAGAAGCACCGCCTGCGCAACCCTGGCAAGGTGCCGCTGGAGATCATCGAAGTGCAGTCGGGCAGCTACCTCGGCGAAGACGACATCGTCCGCTTCGAGGACACCTACGGGCGGAGCTAAAGTGCCGGGGCCGTGACCCTCGCCACCCGCACCGGCCGACCCATGACGCTGCCCGTCAGGACCGAACGACCATGACGCGGCTCGTCAGGACCGAACGACCATGACGCTGCTCGTCAGGACCGAACGACCATGACGCTGCTCGTCACGGGGGGCGCCGGCTTCATCGGCAGCAACTTCGTGCTCGACTGGTTCGAGCGCGGCGGCGCCGCGGCCGAGCGCATCGTCAACCTCGACGCGCTCACCTATGCCGGCAACTTGCGCAATCTCGAGGCGCTGGCCGGCGACGCGCGCCACGTCTTCGTGCAAGGCGACATCTGCGACCGCGCGCTGGTCGACCGCCTCTTCGCCGAGCATCGGCCGCGCGCGCTGGTGCACTTCGCTGCCGAGAGCCACGTCGACCGCAGCATCCTCGGCCCGGGCGCGTTCATCAAGACCAACGTCGAAGGCACCTTCACCCTGCTCGAAGCGGCGCGCGTGCACCTGCAGTCGCTGGAACTGGCCGAGCGCGAAGCGTTCCGCTTCCTGCACGTGAGCACCGACGAGGTCTACGGCAGCCTCGCGCCCGGTGCGCCGGCGTTCACCGAGACGCATCCGTTCGAGCCCAACAGCCCGTACTCGGCCAGCAAGGCGGCCAGCGACCACCTGGTGCGCGCCTGGTTCCACACCTACGGCCTGCCGGTGCTGACCACGAACTGCAGCAAC
Source organism: Rubrivivax sp. (assembly GCA_016790425.1). GTDB lineage: Bacteria > Pseudomonadota > Gammaproteobacteria > Burkholderiales > Burkholderiaceae_C > Rubrivivax. The sequence goes on along the minus strand of JAEUPF010000134.1, from coordinate 3,416 downwards.
AACTACGGGCCGTACCACTTCCCCGAGAAGCTGATTCCGTTGGTCATCGTCAACGCGCTCGCCGGCAAGCCCCTGCCGGTGTACGGCGACGGGATGCAGGTGCGCGACTGGCTCTACGTGCGCGACCACTGCGCCGCCATCCGCACCGTGCTGGCGCAGGGCCGGCCGGGCGAGACCTACAACGTCGGTGGCTGGAACGAGAAGCCCAACATCGAGATCGTGCACACGGTGTGCGCCTTGCTCGACGAGCTGCGCCCCGACCCGGCCGGGCCGCACGCGCGCCTGGTCACCCATGTCAAGGACCGCCCCGGCCACGACCGCCGCTACGCCATCGACGCGCGCAAGATCGAGCGCGAACTCGGCTGGCGCCCGGCCGAGACGTTCGAGTCGGGCATCCGCAAGACGGTGCGCTGGTACCTCGACCACGCCCACTGGGTGCGCGAAGTGCAAAGCGGCAGCTATCGCGACTGGGTGGCCGCGAACTACGCCGCACGCGCGGCGCACTGAGCGGCACCGGGCGGCCGGCAACCCTCGGCAACCGGCGGCACACTCGCGCGCACGATGAGCACGCGCATCCTGCTGCTGGGCAAGAACGGCCAGGTCGGCTGGGAACTGCAGCGTTCGCTGGCGCCGCTGGGCGAAGTGGTTGCCTGCGACCTCGATTCGCCGGGCGACCTGCGCGCCGACTTCACGCAGCCCGAGTCGCTGCGCGCGCTGGTGTGGCGCGTGCAGCCCGCCGTCATCGTCAATGCCGCCGCGCACACCGCGGTCGACAAGGCCGAGGCGGAGCCCGAGCTGGCGAACCGCATCAACGCGGCCGGCCCCGCGGTGCTGGCCGACGAAGCCGAGGCCTGCCACGCGTTGCTGGTGCACTTCAGCACCGACTACGTCTTCGACGGCAGCGGCGTCGAAGCGCGCGAGGAAGACGACTCCACCGGCCCGCTGAACGTCTACGGCCGCAGCAAGCTCGAAGGCGAGCGCGCCATCCGCATGAGCGGCTGCCAGCACCTCATCCTGCGCACGAGCTGGGTCTACGCCGCGCGCGGCGGCAACTTCGCGCGCACGATGTTGAAGCTCGCCGCCGAGCGCGAGCAGCTCACCGTGGTGAACGACCAGTTCGGTGCCCCTACCGGCGCCGAGCTGCTGGCCGACGTGGCCGCGCACGCCGTGCAGCGCCTGCGCGCCGAGCCGGCGCTGGCCGGCACCTACCACTGCGTGGCCGCCGGCGAAGCGAGCTGGTTCGACTACGCGCGCCACGTCATCGAATGGGCGCGCGCCGCCGGCGTGCCGCTGAAGCTGCCGCCCGAGGGCCTGCGCCCGGTGCCGAGCAGCGAATTCCCCACGCCGGCGGTGCGACCGCTCAACTCGCGCTTGTCGACGCGCAAGCTGCGCGACACTTTCGGCCTCGTGCTGCCGGTGTGGACGGCCGGAGTCGAGCGCATGCTGACGGAGATCCACGGCCGATGACGAACCCGCAACCCGCGGCGGTACCCGCGGCCGACGACCGCAACGGCCGCACCGACCGCACCGGCCGCAGGGGCATCATCCTCGCCGGCGGCGCCGGCACGCGGCTGCATCCGGCGACGCTGTCGATCAGCAAGCAGCTCCTGCCCGTGTACGACAAGCCGATGGTGTACTACCCGCTGTCGGCGTTGATGCTGGCCGGCATGCGCGAAGTGCTCGTCATCAGCACGCCGCAGGACACGCCGCGCTTCGAGGCCTTGCTCGGCGACGGCAGCGCCTGGGGCATGAACCTCTCGTACTGCGTGCAGCCCAGCCCCGACGGCCTGGCGCAGGCGTTCATCCTCGGCAAGCGGTTCGTCGGCGGCCGGCCGAGCGCCCTGGTGCTGGGCGACAACATCTTCTACGGCCACGACTTCCATGCGCTGCTGACGCGCGCCGACGCGCGGCCGCGCGGCGCCACCGTCTTCGCCTACCACGTGCACGACCCCGAGCGCTACGGCGTCGTCGAGTTCGACGCCCGGCGCCGCGCCATCAGCATCGAGGAGAAGCCGAAGGCACCGAAGAGTTCCTACGCCGTCACGGGCCTGTACTTCTACGACGAGCAGGTGTGCGACATCGCCGCGGCCATCAAGCCCAGCGCCCGCGGCGAGCTCGAGATCACCGAGGTCAACGCGCAGTACCTTCGCCAGGGCCAGCTCGAGGTCGAGATCATGGGCCGCGGCTACGCCTGGCTCGACACCGGCACGCACGACAGCCTGATGGAGGCAGGCCAGTTCATCGCCACGCTGGAAAAACGCCAGGGGCTGAAGGTCGCCTGCCCCGAGGAGATCGCCTGGCGCGCCGGCTGGATCGACGCCGCGCAGCTCGAACGCCTGGCTGCGCCGATGGCGAAGAACAGCTACGGGCAGTACCTGCTCAGGCTGCTGCGCGAGACCACCTACTGAGGACGCGCCGCATGGTGCAACGGCTGCGCCGCGCTTCTTCCCGCTGCCCAGGCGCGCGGCGATGAAACTGACGCGAACCGACCTGCCCGGCGTGCTCGTCGTCGAGCCCGCCGTCTTCGCCGACGAGCGCGGCTGGTTCATGGAAAGCTTCAACCAGCCGCGCTGGGAAGCGGCGCTGGCGGCGCTCGGCGAGCCGGTGCCGCCGCCCTTCGTGCAGGACAACCACTCGTGCAGCCGCGCCGGCGTGCTGCGCGGCCTGCACTACCAGTTGCCGCCGCACGCGCAAGGCAAGCTCGTTCGCGTGGTGCACGGTGCCGCGTTCGACGTGGCGCTGGACATCCGGCGCGGCTCGCCGCACTTCGGCCGCTGGTTCGGCATCGAGCTCTCGGCGGCCAACCGCCGGCAGCTGTGGATCCCGCCGGGCTTCGCGCACGCCTTCATCGCGCTTCAGGACGACACGCACTTCCTCTACAAGACGACCGACGTGTACGCCAAGGACTGCGAGCGCTCGATCCGCTGGGACGACCCGGCACTGGCGATCGACTGGCCCATGCCGGGCGGCGCGCACGCGCCGATCGTGGCGGCGAAGGACGCAGCGGCGCCCGCGCTGGCCGAGGCCGAGCTGCCCTGAAGGCGTGCGCGCCGCACGCCGGGGCGCGATCAGGGGCGGGCGGCGGGCAGCGTCGCCAGGTAGGCCACGATGTCGGCGCGGATCGCTGCATCGCCGATCCGGTAACCCATGCGCTGGCCCGGGATCAGCGACTCGGGATCGGTGAGCCACTGCTCGAGCGTCTTGGCGTTCCACACGACCTGGCTGGCCCGCAGGGCCGGCGAGTAGTCGAACTGCGGCAGCGAGCCCGCGCGGCGGCCGAAGACGCCGGCGTGGCGCGGGCCGACGCGGTCGGCCTCGACCGAGTGGCAGGCGCCGCAGCGCCCCTCGTAGGCAGCGCGGCCGCGCCCGGCATCGCCGGCCGCCAGCGCCGGCGGCGGCGCCCGCGGGAAGGCCGC
>JAEUPF010000075.1 GCA_016790425.1 Rubrivivax sp. | reverse complement strand
ATCGAGGTCAAGGAAGTGAAGTTCCGGCCCGGCACCGACGACGGCGACTACAACATCAAGATGCGGAACCTTCGCCGCTTCATCGCCGAGGACGGCGACAAGGGCAAGGTGACGCTGCGGTTCCGGGGCCGCGAGATCACCCACCAGGACATCGGCATGCGCATGCTCGAGCGCATCCGCGACGAACTGGCCGACGTGGCGGTGGTCGAGCACATGCCCAAGCTCGAAGGGCGCCAGATGATCATGGTGCTGGCCCCCAAGAGGAAGTAGCTGAAAAGAGTTGTTCGCGAAGGCGGGGGTTTGGTCACCCCCGCCCGAGCATCCAAGCCGTTGCAGGCCGACCAAGCGCACCGCACCGGTGCCGCCTGCAGGGGCAACCTAGAAGGAGCAGTCATGCCCAAGATGAAGACCAAGAGCAGCGCGAAGAAGCGCTTCCGCGTGCGCCCCGGCGGCACCGTGAAGCGAGGTCAGGCCTTCAAGCGCCACATCCTCACCAAGAAGAGCACCACCCGCAAGCGCCACCTGCGCGGCGCGGCCAACGTGCACGAGACCAACATGGGCCACATGGCGGCGATGCTGCCGTTCGCCGGCCTGTGACCCGCCACCACTGACGTCTACGAAGGAGCACACACATGCCTCGCGTCAAACGTGGTGTCACCGCGCACGCCCGCCACAAGAAGGTCCTCGCCCTGGCCAAGGGCTTCCGCGGCCGCCGCAAGAACGTCTTCCGCATCGCCAAGGAAGCGGTGATGAAGGCGGGGCAGTACGCCTACCGCGACCGCCGGACCCGCAAGCGCGTCTTCCGCCAGCTGTGGATCGCGCGCATCAACGCCGCCAGCCGCGAGCTGGGCGTGAGCTACAGCAAGTTCATGGCCGGCCTGAAGAAGGCGCAGATCGACATCGACCGCAAGGTCCTGGCCGATCTCGCCGTCAACGACCCGGCCGCCTTCGGCAGCATCGTCGCGAAGGTGAAGGCCCAGCTCGCTTGAGTCCCCGCGGCCGCCTTCGAACCGACGGCGGCCCGCTCGAGCAACAGGAAAGGCCGTCACCTCGGGGCGGCCTTTCGTCTTTCTGCGCCGCGAGCCTCGCCGCGCAACGCAGCAGTCCGAAGACAACACCGATGAGTGATCTCGACACCCTCGTGAACGCGGCCTGTGCCGAGTTCGAAGCCGCGCCCACGCCGGCCGAACTGGAGAACGCCAAGGCGCGCTTCCTCGGCAAGGGCGGCCGCGTCACCGAGTTGCTGAAGGCGCTTGCCGGGGCCTCGGTCGAGCAGAAGAAGACGCGCGGCGCCGAGATCAACCAGGTCAAGGCGCGCATCGAGGCGGCCCTGCAGGCGCGCCGCGACGCGCTGGCCGAGGCCGAACTGCAGGCGCAGCTCGAGGCGCAGGCGCTGGATGTCACGCTGCCCGGCCGCCGGCGCGGCGCCGGCGGCCTGCACCCGGTGACGCGCACGCTCGAGCGCATCGAGGCCATCTTCGCCAGCATGGGCTTCGACGTCGCCGAGGGCCCCGAGATCGAGACCGACTGGATGAGCTTCACGGCGCTGAACAATCCCGAGAACCATCCGGCGCGCTCGATGCAGGACACCTTCTACGTCGACATGAAGGACGCCGAGGGCCGCTGGCTGAACCTGCGCCCGCACACGAGCCCGATGCAGGTTCGCTACGCCCGCGCGCACGCGGCGCGGTATGCCGCCGCCGAGGCGCAAGGGCTGCCGGTGCCCGAGATCCGCGTCATCGCGCCCGGGCGCGTCTACCGCGTCGACAGCGACGCGACGCACTCGCCGATGTTCCATCAGGTCGAGGGGCTGTGGATCGGCGAGAACGTCAGCTTCAAGGACCTGAAAGTCGTCTTCACCGGCTTCGTGCGCGAGTTCTTCGAGACCAGCGACTTCGACGTGCGCTTCCGGCCGAGCTTCTTCCCGTTCACCGAGCCGAGCGCCGAGATCGACATCGCATTCCGCACCGGGCCGCTGGCCGGCCGCTGGCTGGAGGTGGCCGGCTCGGGCCAGGTGCACCCGAACGTCGTGCGCAACTTCGGGCTCGACCCCGAGCACCACATCGGCTTCGCGTTCGGCATGGGCGGCGACCGCCTGGCGATGCTGCGCTATGGCATCGACGACCTGAGGCTGATGTTCGACGGCGACCTGCGCTTCCTGTCGCAGTTCCGCTGACGGCGGCGGCGCGCCGCGCGCTCCTTCCCAGTTCCCTGAAAGCGTCCCATGCAGTTCCCCGAATCCTGGCTGCGCGAGTTCTGCGATCCGCCGCTGTCGACGCGCCAGCTGGCCGACCTCCTGACCATGAGCGGGATGGAGGTCGAAGAGTTGCGCCCGGTGGCGCCGCCGTTCTCCGGCGTCGTCGTTGCCGAGATCGTCGAAGCGGTGCCGCACCCGCAGGCCGACCGCCTGCGCGTGTGCAAGGTCGACGCCGGCCGCGGCGAGCTGCTGCAGATCGTCTGCGGCGCGCCGAACGCGCGCGCCGGCCTGCGCGCGCCGCTGGCGATGGTGGGCGCACGGCTTCCGCCCGCGGCCGCGAGCGCCGAAGGACAGCCGCCGTTCGTCATCGGCGCCAGCAAGCTGCGCGGTGTCGACAGCGCTGGCATGCTGTGCTCGGCCAAGGAGCTGGGCATCGCCGATGACCACGCCGGCCTGCTCGAACTCGCCGCCGACGCGACGCTGGGCGCGCCGCTGCGCGAGCACCTGCACCTGGACGACACGCTCTTCACGCTCAAGCTCACGCCCAACCTCGCGCATGCGTTGTCGGTGTTCGGCATCGCGCGCGAGGTGTCGGCACTGACCGGCGCGCCGCTGAAGACGCCGCACATCGCGCCGGTCCGCCCGGTGCACGACCAGCGGCTGCCGGTGCAGGTGCTGGCCAAGGACCTGTGCGGCCGCTTCTCGGGCCGCATCATCCGCAACGTCGACACGAAGGCGCGCACGCCCGCGTGGATGGTGCAGCGCCTGGCGCGCTGCGGCCAGCGCAGCGTCAGCGCGCTGGTGGACATCTCCAACTACGTGATGTTCGAATTCGGCCGCCCCTCGCACATCTTCGACCTCGACAAGATCCACGACAGGCTCGTCGTGCGCTGGGGCCGCACCGGCGAGACGCTGAAGCTGCTCAACGGCAGCACCATCGAAGTCGACGGGCAGGTCGGCGTCATCGCCGACGCGCGCTCGGTCGAGTCGCTGGCCGGCATCATGGGTGGCGACGCGACCGCGGTGTCCGACGACACGCGCAACGTCTATGTCGAGGCCGCCTTCTGGTGGCCCGAGGCGGTGCAGGGCCGCTCGCGCCGCTTCAATTTCACCACCGACGCCGGCCACCGCTTCGAGCGCGGCGTCGACCCGGCCCTGACGGTGGAGCACATCGAGCGCATCACCGCGCTGGTCCTCGAGATCTGCGGCGGCGAACCCGGCCCGATGGACGACCAGGTGCTGGCGCTGCCCGAGCGCAAGCCGGTGGCGATGCGCGTGGCCCGCGCGGCCAAGGTCATCGGCTTGCCGTTGACGCAGGCGCAATGCGCCGATGTCTTCTCGCGCCTGGGCCTCGCGTTCACCGAGGAGCCGGGGGTGCTGCGCGTGACGCCGCCGACCTGGCGCTTCGACCTTGCGATCGAGGAAGACCTGATCGAGGAGGTGATCCGCGTCGTCGGCTACGACAAGCTGCCCACCACCGACCCGCAGGCGCCGGTGGCGCCGCGGCCGCGCAGCGAAGGCAGGCGGGCGGCGAACGCGCTGCGCCATGCGCTGGCCGGGCTCGGCTACCAGGAGACGATCGGCTACTCGTTCGTCGAGGAGCGCTGGGAGCGCGAGCTGGCCGGCAACACCGATCCGATCAGGGTGCTGAACCCGATCGCCGCGCCGCTGGCGGTGATGCGCTCCAGCCTGATGGGCAGCCTCGTCGACGCGCTCAAGCGCAACCTGGCGCACAAGGCCGCGCGCGTTCGCCTGTTCGAGGTCGGCCGCGTCTACCGCCGCGACAGCGGCGTGCGCGACGGCGAGCTCACCGTGGCCGGGGTCGACCAGCCGCCGCGCGTTGCCGCGCTGGCCTATGGCGCCAGCGAGAGGCCGCAGTGGGGCGTGCGCGAACGCGCCGCCGACTTCTTCGACGCCAAGGGCGACCTCGAAGCGCTGCTGGCGCCGCGGCAGCCGAGCTTCGAGCGCGCCGGGCACCCGGCGCTGCACCCCGGACGCTGCGCGCGCGTGCTGCTGGAGGGCCGTGCCGTGGGCTTCGTCGGCGAGCTGCATCCGCGCTGGCGCCAGGCCTACGAACTGCCGGCGGCGCCGGTGCTGTTCGAGCTCGACCTGGCCGAGGTGCAGCGCGCGCCGCTGCCGGTGTTCGAAGGCGTGCCGCGGCAGCAGTCGGCGTGGCGCGACGTGGCGCTGGTGCTGGGTGGCGGCGGTAGCGCCGCCGCGGGCCACGACGAGGCCACTCACGCAGCGCTAGAGGCCTGCCTGCGCGCCGACCCCGCGGGCCTGGTGCGCTCGGCGACCCTGTTCGACATCTACCGCCCGGCCGCGGGTGCCGCAGGGGGCGGCCTGGAAGCGGGCGAGCGCAGCATGGCCTACCGGCTGGAGCTGCGCGACGACGCCGCGACGCTGACCGACGAGCGCATCGATGCCGCCGTAGCCGCCGCCGTGGCCCGCGCCGCGCAGGCGTTCGGCGCCCGTTTGCGCGCCTGAGGGCCTGCCGAGGCTTGTGTTCCGCGCAGGGCGACGGCGCAAAGACCCGCCGGAGCGTTGCGCGCGACCCAAAACGGCCTTCGGCGGCATGGGCGCGCGCCCGAGGGCAGGGGAGAATCACCGCATGGCCGAAGACATCCCAGCCGTTTCTTCCGCGGGCGGCAGCGGCGGCAAGCCGGCGCTGCTGCCGACCCTGGAGACGCCCACGCTCACCAAGGCAGAGCTGGCCGGGCTGCTGTTCGACCGCCTCGGGCTCAACAAGCGCGAGAGCAAGGACATGGTCGAGGCGTTCTTCGACATCGTCCACGCCACGCTGGTGGCCGGGCAGGACGTGAAGCTCTCCGGGTTCGGCAACTTCAACATCCGCCGCAAGGCGCCGCGCCCGGGCCGCAACCCGCGCACCGGCGAGTCGATCCCGATCAAGGCCCGCAACGTGGTCACTTTCCACGCCAGTCACAAACTGAAGGCGATGGTGCAGGGAGACACCCCCCTAGAAGGGGAGTTCGAGTAGAGTCTAGCTTTCCCGTTGGATCCCATTGATTTCAATGGAGAAAGCGCTCCCTGCCATTCCAGCCAAACGCTACTTCACCATCGGTGAAGTCAGCGAGCTGTGCGGCGTCAAGCCGTATGTGCTGCGCTACTGGGAGCAGGAGTTCAGCCAGCTCAAGCCGATGAAGCGCCGCGGCAACCGGCGCTACTACCAGCACCACGAGGTGCTGCTCGTGCGGCGCATCCGCGAGCTGCTGTACGACCAGGGCTTCACGATCAGCGGTGCGCGCAACCGGCTGGCCGATGCAGCGCTGCTCGACCGCAGCACCGCCTCGGCGTCGGTGGAAGTGCCCCTCGTGCTGCCCGAGGAAGTGAGCGACGAAGCGGCCGGCATCGACGTGCAGCGGCTGCGCAGCGAACTGATGTCGATCCGCGACCTGCTCGAGCCCTGAAGCCGCTGCGCGTGCTTGCGGCGCTGCCGACCGCGCTGCCGGCGCAGAGCGGCGCGGCCGGCTCCGTATAATCCGGCGCTTCGTCGGGGTGTAGCGCAGCCTGGTAGCGCACTTGCATGGGGTGCAAGGGGTCGCGAGTTCGAATCCCGCCACCCCGACCAATGATGACAACGGGTTAGCTCTCGCAAGGAGCTAACCCGTTTTGCTTGGGTGGCCGCGTGTGACGGAGTCTGCGACGGAATTCGGCGTGCTTCTGTGGCTCGCCCATAAGGTTAGGTTCGAGCCAGCCATTCGTGCCCTAGCTGCGGCTCCCGATCCCGCCAAACAGGCCCTCAGGGCCGCCGCGCTTCAGCATCTCGTAGACCACATCCACGAACACCTTCCGCGCCGCCTGGTCGCTCAGCAGCCGCGTCGCCAGCGCCTGGTGCGTGCTCATGGCGTCGAAGATCGCCTGCACCGCCGCCGCCGGCAGGTTGGCCTTCATCGCCTCTTCCTTGCGGTTGTTCTGCACCTGCGCCATCACCACGGCGTCGCCGCGCAGCTTCTCGGTCACGTGCACCGCCAGCGCCACTTGATCGGTGTCGCTGATGTCCTTGCCCAACGCGTCGTTGAGCCGCTTCACCAGGTCCGACAGCATCGCCTTCTCGCGGTCGCGCGCCTCGCGCAGCGCGTTGTCGGTGATCGGGTCGAGCGTCGGGTACTTGCCCTCGGGCGTGATCCCCGACAACCTGGCCTTCTCCTTCACCTTGAAGTGCGTCAGCGCCAGGTCGGACAGGTCCACCTGCTCCAGCGTGATGCCCTTGAGCCGTTTGCGCAGCAGCCGTGCGAAGCTGGCAAAGCCTTCTAACGCGGGGTCGCCGAAGTCCACGAGCTGCGCCACGTACTCGTACGTGCGCACGAACTTGGCGAGTCCTTCGGAGAAGACGATCAACTTGTCGCGCTCCTTGGTCAGCTCCGAGCGGTTGGCGTCCGCGGTCGCCATCGCCGCCGCGTCGCCGATGTCCTTCGACTCACGCCACTTCCTCTCCCAGGCTTCGATCGCCTCGCTGAGTGCCTTCAGCTTCGTGTTGAAGCGGTCCGTCGGCGCCTGCGTCAAGCTGTAGAGCTTCTGGTGCGTCACGGCAGGGTCCACCACGGCCTCGGCGAAGGCGCGCACTTCGGCGGTCTCGTACAGCAGCGTCGCGTCGAGCATCTGCTTGATGTCGTACACGATGTTGGGGTCCTGCACGTCGGACACCCGCGCGTCGCGATAGAACGCCTTGAAGGCGCTGAGAACCTCGTCGGGATCGTTGGCGAAGTCGATGACGAAGGTCTTCTTCTCGCGTCCCGGCACCACCCGGTTCAGCCGCGAGAGCGTCTGCACGGCCTCCACGCCCGAAACCTTCTTGTCGAGGTACATCGCCACCAGCTTGGGCTGGTCGAAGCCGGTCTGGAACTTGTTCGCGACGATCATCACCCGGTACTCCTGGGTGTCGAACGCCTTGCGCATGTCGCGGCCGTTGAGCGTCGGGTTCAGGTTGGTCTCGTTGAAGGCGTGGTTGGCGGGGAAGCCGTCTTCCTTGGCCTCGGCGTTGGACACGTCGCCCGAGAACGCCACCATCGCATGCACGTCGTCATAGCCGCGGGCGCGGCAGTACCGCCCCAGTTCCAGGTGGTACTTCACTGCCGCCGCGCGCGACGGCGTGACGACCATCGCCTTTGCCTGCCCGCCCAGCAGGTGCGCGACGCTGCCGCGGAAGTGCTCGACGATCAGCTGCACCTTCTGCGCGACGCTGGTCGGATGCAGGCTGAGCCAGCGCGCCAGCGCCCGCCCGGCGCTCTTCTTGTCCACGCGCCGGTCGCCCGATTCGGCGAACCGGGTTCCTACTCGCAGCGCCGATGCATAGCTCGTGTAGTTGCCCAGCACGTCGAGGATGAAGCCTTCCTCGATCGCCTGCTGCATCGTGTAGAGGTGGAAGGGCACCGGCGGGTTGTCCTTGCTCGGCGGGAGCGCCGGGTCGCGCGGCCGGCCGAACAGGCTCAGCGTGCTGTGCTTCGGCGTCGCCGTGAAGGCGAAGTAGCTCGCGTTGCCGGGTCGGGCGCGCGAGGCCTGCCAGAGTGACAGCCGCTCGTCGGCGCCCAGGCGCGCCCACTCCTCCTCGCTCTGGCCGGTGAGCACGTAGCGCAGGTCGTCGGCCGTGCTGCCGCCGGTGCTGCTGTGCGCCTCGTCGATGATCACCGCGAAGCGCCGGTCGCGCAGGCTCTGCTCGCCGAGGATCAGCTTCTGCGCGTGCGGAAACGTCTGCAAGGTGCAGACGATGATCGGCGTGCCAGCGAGCATCGCCTGCGCGAGCTGCTGGCTCTTGGGCAGGCTGGACGACTCGTTGTCGATCGCGCGCACCACGCCGGTCTGGTGCTCGATCTGCGCGATGGCGTCCTGCAACTGCTTGTCGAGCACGGTACGGTCGGTGACGACGATCACGCTGTGGAAGTAGGGCTCGCCGTCGGGCCGTCGGATACGGATCAGCTCGTGCGCCGTCCACGAGATCGTGTTGGTCTTGCCCGAGCCCGCGCTGTGCAGGATCAGGTAGGGCCGGCCCACGCCTTCGGTGCGCACCGCCTCGACGATCGCGCCGACGCCCTCCCACTGGTGAAAGCGCGGGAAGACCAGCGTCTCGCGGAAGTGGCTCTGCCCCTGCGCGTCCTTCTCCTCCTTGCGCTCGAACAGCACGAAGCGGTGGACGATGCGCAGCCATTGGTCGCGTTGGAGCACGCGCTCCCACAGAAACGCGACCGCATAGGTGCCGTTCGCCCCTGGCGGGTTGCCGGCTGCTCCATCGTTGCCGCGGTTGAACGGCAGGAAGAAGGTCGCGTCACCTGCGAGCTTGGTGCTCATGCGGATGTCGCTGTCGCTCATCGCGAAGTGCACCACCGCACCGCGGCGGAAGGCGAGCAGCGGCTCGGCGCGGCCGGTGGTCTCGCTCCGGGGCGGCCGGTCCTTCCGGTACTGCTGCATCGCGATCTCGACCGATTGCGTGAAGTCGGTCTTCAACTCCACCGTCGCCACCGGGATGCCGTTGATGAAGAAGGCGAGGTCGATGCGGTCGGCCTTGTCGAGCGAGTAGACGAGCTGCGGCACCACGCGCAGCCGGTTCGCCTTGTAGCGGGCGATGACGGTGGCGTTGCGTTCGTCCTCGGGCAGCGGCTGGCTCATCGCCAGCACGCCGCCGCCGGCCACCGCGAAGCCGCGCCGCAGGACCTCCACGGTGCCGCCGTCCTTGCTCTCCAGCATCTTCACCAAGCGGTCGAGCGCGGCAGCTTCGGTGCCGGCGCCGTTCAGCGCTTCGAGCCTGGCCCACGCCTGGGGCTGGCTGTCGCGCAGCCAGCCGATCACGTCTTCGGGATAAAGGGCACGGGCGCGGTCATAGCCGGTGGAGTCGCCGACCAGCCAGTCGGCGGCGTCGAGCTGCTCGACGATGTGCCGCTCAAGTTCGCACTCGTGGTGGATCTTGCTCACGCCGGTTCCAAGTCCTCGGCTGGATGCTCGGCGCGCACATCGATCTGGCCGGTGACTGCGGCGGTGATGAGGGCGGAGCGACGTTCGCGCAGGAGGTCGATGCTACGTTGGGTTTGGCGGCACAACGCGCCAACGCGCGCAACATACGCCTTGCTCATGTTCGCGATCTGCCGCTGCTCATGAATCGGCGGCAACGGCAAGAAGAAATCTACGGCGTGGCCGATGTTGAACTGCTCTTGCGCTGCGCCGTACTGCACGACCTCAACCTGATGGCGGACGATGCGACTATTCATTACGAAACAGAGCCAATCGGAGTCGAATTCCCCTTTGCGGATTAGCATCACCGACGCGCAATTACCGCCTTCGCCTTCCGGCGGAACGACCGCGGTCACTCCCGGCTCCCCAACGCGTACCGTGACGAGATCTCCCGCGCGAAGTCGTGTCTTCGCATTCGCATTGCTTTGCTCGACTGCGATCCGGCGACAACCCACTAGGTCCAGCCCGTCCTCAGAGATGTCCCCGCCGTAGATAAACGGCAGCCCTTCGTCCGCAACATATTCGGAGGGGTTCACGACGATGCCAACGGTCAGGCCATCTGAAAGGTACTTCAACCGCTTCACAGTCCAATGTGAGGGTATAGCTTGGAGGTAGGAGTGTTTGGTGTGTTGCAGCGATGCGTGCGCGTCCAGACCTCGTGTTACCCAATTGGTGATCTGCGCCTGCCGCTTCTCGCGCAGCAGTTCGATGAAGCGGGTCTTCTTCTCAATCAGGGCGCCGATGCGCGCCGCCTCTCTTTCGCTCCACGCAACTATGGCGCGCTGCTCCTCAAGCGTGGGCGGCAGGGCGACAACGCGGGCCGTAGCCAACCCGAGATTCAGGCGCTGACGGGTCGAACCCGTGGCCATCGCACCGCACTCCGCGACCGACGTGGACGCGAGCTGTAAAGACACGAAGGCGGGCTCTGCGCGGGTATTGTCGAGTCGAAGTCGATAGCAATCGGCCTTCACGATCGCCCGGCCCAATCCCGGAGGCGCAACGCAAGTTCTGCCCAGCGGGTTGTTTTCGTCACCGAGTCCTGCCATCAGCACGTCATTCGGTTCGACCCAATGGCCGTCGCCGATCCGTGTGCGCACATAGTCTTCGTCCAGGTATGCGGCGTCAGCATCTCGGAACTCTCCGGCCCCGATGTTCTGAAGTCGAATGACGCGAACGCCGGCAGCAACGTAGTTCTCGCTCTTGATCGAGCTGCCGAAAGGGCCGTCGCACTTTGAGAGACAGATGCGCGCCAGCGCAAGCACCTTCCAGTGCGAGGGAACCTTGAGGTGCTGCTGCTTCATGCCCGGCCCTCGGCCCAAACCTCACGCTGCCGCCAATCCTCCGGAAACCCCATCTCAGACCCGGACACGTCGGGATGCTGGTCCAGAAGATCGAAGAGCCGGGCCGTCCAACTGTGTCCAGGGCTGATGCGCGCCATTAGGTACTGCATCGTGGCCAGCGTGTTGTACAAGCGCCGGTCGGCTCGAGGGTTCATGGCCGCAGCCAGCGGCGCTGGCCTGCGGGGCAGCTTGAACGTTAGCGTGAGGCCGCGGTTGTACAAGCGCGCGTGGTGGGCGCAGAGGTTGCGTACGTAGCTCAGGTGGTGCGCGAACGAGCACAGCAGTTGCTCGTCAATGCCATAGGCGGCGGCGATGGCCTGGCGATCCGGGCGCGCCTTGAGGTTGTCCAGCCACTTCGAGAGCTGGCCCAGCGTCATGACCTCGCACACCGCCCACACCGGCGGCCGGGCGGGGTCGTCGTAGTGCCGCTGGTAGTGGACGACGAAGGTCTCCTTGCTCCGGGCCAACTCTTCGTCCAGTTCACTGAGGCAGTGTGCGTGCCTGTCCTGCCGCCAGAACCGGTTCGGGTCTTCGAACGCGTGCGGCCCGTGGCGCAGCGCGAGGACGAGCGCCCAGTTGGCGCGGAACGAGACCTCGATGCGCTCGATCGCATCAAGCACCAGCAGGCGTAACTGGCGGTCGAAGGTGTAGCGGCCACTCACCTGCTCGAAGGTGGTGCCAGTCCGAAAGCGGTGGTTGGCGCCTGGCGCGTAGCTCTCCTCGAAGGGTAGCCAGTAGCCGCGCAGGCGGTAGTAGTTGACGTGCTGAAGCAAGCGCGCTGCGTCAGCCTCGTGGTTGACCACCATGCCGCGCCGCTGGAGTAGGGCAAGCTGCTCGGCCACCGAGAGAGCCGGCTTGGCGTACTTCATCGGTCACCCCCTTCGCCTTGGCGACCACGTTGCGCGCGGACAAAAAGAAACCCGCCGGGGTGCGCATCGTTGAGAGGCGTGGCGGGTGTTGTTGGCCATGATTATGCCCGCTCCCGAGCATTCTGTGTATTACAGAACAACCCTCGTTCGACGCCTTGCGCTTCAGCGCACGACTTCGCCGAGCAATGCCTCGATCTCTGCTTCCACCGCCTTCAGCTCGGCATCGATCTCTTCCAGCGGGCGCGGCGGCACGTACCTGTAGAAGTAGCGGTTGAAGTTGATCTCGTAGCCGACGACGCCCACGCGGCCATCCTTCTCGTCGCGCTTGTCCTCGTCGATCCAGGCATCGGGCACATGCGGCAGCACTTCGCGGCGAAAGTACTCGCGGATGTCCTGCTTCAACGGCACGTTCTCGAACTCGCGCAGCTCGGGATCGGCCAGCGTGCCACCGTCGATGTCAGGCACCGGCTGCGCCGCCGGGTCGCGCGTGCCGAAGGCGTCGAGCACGGCCTTGCGCGCGCCTTTGGCGAGCTTCTTCACCTTCGCTGCGGCGAGGAACTCGGCGAGGTTGGCGAAGGTGCCCTTGCCGGTCAGCGCGGCGAACTGCGGCACGTGCTCCGCACCCTTGGTCGCCGCGTAGGTCGCAAGGCTCTTCTCGGTGACCTCGAAGCGCAGCCGCAGCGGGCGCTCGACGGTGATGCGCCGGTAGCCGAAGTCGCCCGTGCCGAACAGCTTGCTGGTGTCGGACTCGGCAAAGGCGTCGTGCCAGCCCGCGATGGCGTCGATCTGCTCCTGCGCGATCAGCTTGCGCTTGCTGCCGAGGCTCTTGCGCATGGGGCTGTGCTGGCTGGTGGCGTCGAGCAACTGCACCTTGCCGCGGCGCGCCTGGGGCTTGTGATTCGTCAGCACCCACACGTAGGTGCCGATGCCGGTGTTGTAGAAGAGGTCGGTCGGCAGCGCGATGATCGCCTCGAGCCAGTCGTTCTCCAGAATCCAGCGCCGGATCTCGCTCTCGCCCGAGCCGGCGCCGCCGTTGAAGAGAGGCGAGCCCGACAGGATGATGCCGATACGCGTGCCACCCAGCTCCACCGGCTTGCGCTTGGACAGCAGGTGCATCAGGAACAGCAGCGAGCCGTCACCCACCCGCGGCAGGCCGGGGCCGAAGCGGCCGGCGTAGCCGAGCGTCTTGTGCTCGTCGGCCACCACCTTCTGCACCATCTCCCACTTGACGCCGAAGGGCGGGTTGGCGAGGCAGTAGTCGAAGCGCTCCTGGCGGAGCTGGTCGCCCGAGAGCGTGTTGCCGAGCTTCAGGTTGCGAACGTCGTAGCCCTGGATGAGCTTGTCGGCCACGCAGATCGCGTAGGTCTCGGGGTTCAGCTCCTGCGCGTAGGGGACGAGCCGTGCGCCGGCGTTCCACTCGGCCACCTGCTCGATCGCCGACGAGAGGAAGCCGCCGGTGCCGGCCGCGCAGTCGTATACCGTGCGCACGATGCCCTCGCCGGTGAGCGCGTCGTGGTCGTTGGCGAAGACGAGGGTCGTGACAAGACGCACCACGTCGCGCGGGGTGAAGTACTCGCCGGCGTCGTCGTTGGCGGCTTCGGCGAACTTGCGGATCAGGTGCTCGAAGACGAGCCCCATCTCGTGGTTCGACAGCGCCTTGGGGTGCAGGTCGATCGCGGCGAACTTCTGCGTGATCAGGTAGAGCAGGTTGGCCTGTTCGAGCTTGACCACCCAGTTGTCGAACCCGAAGTGCTCGAAGATCTGCCGCGCGTTGGCCGAGAAGCGCGAGACGTACTCCTCCAGGTTGGCGCGCGTGCTCGTCGAGCCCAGCGTCGCGAGGCTGTACTTCGAGGTGTTGTAGAACGGCGCGGCCGCGACGTTGGGCAGCACGAGGTCGAGATCGACGCCGGTGCCGGCCAGCTTGGCGTGCTGGGCGAGCACGGCGTCCCGAGTCGGCTCCAGCACGCATTCGAGCCGCCGCAGCACCGTGAAGGGCAGGATGATCCGGCCGTAGAGCGACGGCTTGAACGGGCCGCGCAGCGCGTCGGCGACGTTCCAGATGAAGTCGGCAAGGTTCTGGTTCATGTCCCGAAACGGGCTCCCTCCCGGTGGCGGGCGCGAATGGCCGGCCGATCACAAGGCGGGAAGTATGGCGCCTGGCAGCGGCGCGGCCGGCTACCTGCTTCGGCGGTGGCTTGCCTGGCGCTCGGCTTCGGCAACCAGCTCGGAGGCCGGAATATCCAGCGCCCGGGCAAGCTTGACGTTGGTTGCGATCGTGGACGGATTTCGCCCGGGCTCGAGCAACGAGACGAAGTTCCGCTGGATGCCAGCCTCCAGGCCGAGCTGCTCCTGGGGCTGGCGTTCGGATACCCTCGAGCGGGCGGCCGAGCAGGCGGCCTTGCAAACATTGGCTGGCAGGGAGGTCGACTTTGTCCTCACAACCTCCGACCACGATGATTTGAACGCCGGGAAGCTCGCGGAGTGAGCGACCGAGCATGCGCAGCGGATCGGCCCGGACTTCCGTGCTACGGCGTTGGACGAGGTGGTCAAGTTCGCAGCCGGCTCGGGCGCACGCGACGCCGGGCGCGCCCCCGGCATCGCTCGGCGCCCGGGTGTCTCCTGCACCGGTCCAGCGGCGCGCTCACGCGATGGTCCCGGCGTGGGTCACTTCGCATGCTTGCGGAACTCGGGCTTGCGCTTCTCCTTCAGCGCCGCAACGCCTTCGCGCGATTCATCGGTGTCGTAGTAGAGCTTCAGCGCGTACATCCCCATGCCGGCGATGCCGGCCTGGTGCGCGGTGTCGGCGTTGAAGCTGCGCTTGGCGATCGCGATCGCCGTGGGGCTGCGCTCAACGATCGTCTCGGCCCACTCCTGGACCGTGGCGTCGAGCTGCTCGGGCGGCACGCAGAGGTTGGCCAGGCCCATCGCCACTGCCTCGGCGCCCGAGTAGCGCTTGTTCAGGTACCAGATCTCGCGCGCCTTCTTCTCGCCGACGACGCGGGCGAGGAAGGCCGTGCCGTAGCCGGGATCGACCGAACCCATCTTCGGGCCGACCTGGCCGAAGACGGCCTTCTCGGAGCAGATGGTCAGGTCGCAGATCGTGGCCAGCACGTTGCCGCCGCCGATCGCGAAGCCCTGCACGCGCGCGATCACGGGCTTGGGCACGTTGCGGATCGTGTCGTGCAGCTCCTCCATCGGCAGGCCGATGGTGCCGCGGCCGTCGTAGTTGCCGTCGTGCGCCGACTGGTCGCCGCCGGTGCAGAAGGCCCGCTCGCCGGCGCCGGCCAGCACGATGCAGCCGACGTTGCGGTCGTAGCCGGCCTTGTTGAGCGCCTTGATCAGCTCGTCGCAGGTGGTGCCGCGGAAGGCGTTCATCTTCTCGGGCCGGTTGATGGTGATCCAGGCCACGCCGTTGCGCGTCTCGTAGAGGATGTCTTGGAATTCCATGTCGCAGGTCTCCTGGTGGATGGGGGTGGTCTCAGCCGTCCAAACGTCCGACTCGAAACGGGATCTTGCCCCGGGCAGGGCAGCGCGGTGTGCCTGCGGTGCGCAGACGCAACGAGGCCAGCTGCATACGGCCCTCTGTACACTGCTTCGGTGTCCCAACGCCCCAGCCCGGCCCTGTGGAAGGAGCTGCTGCAGCGCTCGGCCCGCGCCAACCTGAACCTGCAAGGCCAGATCCGCGAGATGCTGGTCTCGGCCATCCTCGACGGCCACCTGCCGGCCGGGGTGCCGATTCCCTCCAGCCGCGACATGGCCGACCAGCTCGGCGTGGCCCGCAACACCGTGGTGCTGGCCTACCAGCAGCTCGCCGACGAAGGCTTCCTCGTCTCGCGCCAGCGCAGCGGTCACTTCGTCAACACGCAGATGCTCGCGGGGCGGCCGGCTGCACGCACGGGCGCCGCGGGCGCCGAAGCGCGGCGCGGCCCGGGCCCCGGCCCCACGCCCGGTCCGGACTGGCAGCAACGCCTGCGCCTGCACCCGGCGGCGCAGCGCAGCATCGTCAAGCCGGCCGATTGGCAGGCGTATCCGTACCCCTTTCTCTACGGCCAGTTCGATTCGACGCTGTTCCCCACTGCCGACTGGCGCGAGTGCTGCATGAAGGCGCTCAGCGCGCTGGACATCCGCGAGTGGGCGCCCGACCTCATCACGCGCGACGACGAGCAGCTCGTGCAGCAGATCCGCACGCGCGTGCTGCCGCGGCGCGGCGTGTGGGCCTCGGCCAACGAGCTGATCGTCACCGTCGGCGCGCAGCACGCGCTGTTCATGGTGGCCGACCTGCTGGTGCGCGAAGGCACGCGGGTGGCGATCGAGGAACCCGGCTACCCCGACGCGCGCAACATCTTCGCCTGCCGCACGTCGCAGCTGGTCGCCTTGCCGGTGGATGGGCAGGGCCTGCGCATCGAGGCCGAAGCGCTGGCCGCGTTCGACTATGTCTATGCGACCCCGAGCCACCAGTGCCCCACTGGCGTGACGATGCCGCTGGACCGGCGCGAGGCCTTGCTCGCCGTCGCCGAGCGCGCCGATCTCGTCGTCATCGAGGACGACTTCGAAAGCGAGAACCGCTTCGACGGCGAGCCGATCCCGGCGCTGAAGAGCCTGGACCGCAGCAACCGCGTCGTCTACGTCGGCAGCTTGTCCAAGAGCGTGGCGCCGGGGCTGCGCATGGGCTACGTGGTGGCGGCGCCCGAACTGATCGCCGAGCTGCGCGCGCTGCGCCGCCTGATGCTGCGCCACCCGACGGCGTTCGTTCAGCGCGCCTTCGCCCTGTTCCTCTCGCTCGGCCACTACGACGCGCAGCTGCGCCGCCTGGCGCTGGCGCAGCGCCAGCGCAGCGCCATCGTGCTCGACGCGCTGGCGCGCCATGCGCCGCAGTGCGAGGTGGTGCCGGCCAGCGGCGGCGGCTCGGTCTGGCTGCGCCTGCCGCCGGGCGTGGGCGCACCCGAACTGGCCGCGCAAGCCGGTGCCGAGGGCGTGCTGATCGAGCCGGGCGACGTGTTCTTCATGGCCGAGCCGCCGCCGGCGGGCCATGTGCGGCTGGGCTACCAGTCGATCGCCGAACCGGCCATCGAGCCGGGCATCCGCATCCTCGGCGCCATCATCGCGCGGCTGCAGCGCGGCCGTTGACGGGCCGCGTCGCCGTCAGGTTCTCTCGAGGTCTGTTCGCCGCTGCGCCCTCGCGCCCCGGGCGCCGGCACGCTCACATCCGCCCCTTCCACGGCACGAGCTTGTGCTCGACCTTGCGCATCAGCAGGTCGAAGAGGTAGGCGACGACGCCGATCACGACGATGCCCATGATCACGATGTCGGTGCGCAGGAAGTTCGACGCGTTGAGCACCATCTGGCCGAGGCCGACGCTGGCAGCGACCATCTCCGCGGCCACCAGCGTCGTCCAGCCGAAGCCGATGGCGATGCGCATGCCCACCAGGATCTCGGGCAGCGCCGAGGGCAGGATGACATGCCGCACCACCTGGCCGTAGCTCGCGCCCATCGAGTACGCGGCGTTGATCTGCTCCTGGCTGGCGCTCTTCATGCCGGCGCGCGCCGCCAGCGCCAGCGGCGCGAAGCAGGCGAGGTAGATCAGCAGCACCTTGGGCATCTCCTCGATGCCGAACCAGATGATGATGAGCGGCAGGTAGGCCAGCGGCGGCAGCGGCCGGTAGAACTCG
Organism: Rubrivivax sp.; assembly: GCA_016790425.1. Classification (GTDB taxonomy): domain Bacteria; phylum Pseudomonadota; class Gammaproteobacteria; order Burkholderiales; family Burkholderiaceae_C; genus Rubrivivax. The sequence continues at coordinate 29,578 of JAEUPF010000075.1, read as the reverse complement.
ATCGGCGGGTCGAAGATGCCGCGTGCGAAGCGGCTCATGCCCATCGCGATGCCGACCGGCACCGCGGTCAGCACGGCCAGGAAGAAGGCGCTGAAGACGCGCAGCATGCTGGCCAGGAAGTGCTGCCACAGCGGCTTGTCGTTGGCCTGGCCGGTGAGGTACTCGACGAACTGCTGCGCCACGGCCTGCGGGCTGGGCAGGAACAGCGGCTTGACGAGCCCGAACTCGGTGACGCCGAACCACAGCAGCACCAGCACGGCCACGGTGACGATGCTGATCGTGACGCTGGAGCCTTCCCCCGGCACCTTGAAGCGGCTGGTCTTCAATGCGCCGGCGGGGGCCGCGGCGGTGGGGGCGACGGCCGAGCCCGGCGAAGCCGGCGCGGCCACGGCCACTGCCGCAGGAGCGGTGAGCTCAGGCATGGGCGGGCTCCCTCTGGTGGACCAGTGCCAGCACCTCCTCGCGCATGCGGATGAAGGCCGGCTCCGACTTGACGCGGCGTGCGTCATGGTGCGAGAGGAACTCGCGCGAGAACGGCACGTCGTCGTAGACATGCGTGATGCGCCCCGGGCTCGGGCTCATCACGATCAGGCGCGTGGCGAGGAAGAGCGCCTCCTCGACCGAATGGGTGATGAAGAACACCATCTTGTTGGAGGTCGACCAGGCGTCCAGCAGGATCTCCTGCACCTGCTCGCGGGTGAGCGCGTCCAGCGCACCCATCGGTTCGTCCATCAGCAGCACCGCCGGGTCGTTGGCCAGCGCCCGTGCGATGCCCACGCGCTGCTGCATGCCGCCCGAGAGTTCGTACACGGCGCGCCCGGCGTACTTCGCCAGGCCCACCAGCGCCAGCTTCTCGCGCGCGATGCGCTGGCGCTCGCCGCGCGCCACGCCGCGCAGGCGCAGCCCGAAGGCCACGTTGTCCTCGACCGAGAGCCACGGCATCAGCGCGTGCTTCTGGAACACCACGCCGCGGTCGGCGCCGGGGCCGGCCACCGGCGCGCCATCGAGCCAGATCTCGCCGGTCGAAGGCGGCAGGAAGCCGGCGATGCAGTTCAGCAGCGTCGTCTTGCCGCAGCCCGAGGCGCCCAGCGCGACGACGAAGTCGCCGTCGTGCATCGTCAGCCGCACCGGTGCCAGCGCCTGCAGCGTGCCGCCCTTCACCGCGTAGTTGACGGTCAGATCACGAATGTCGAGCGTCGGCATGCGCGAGGTCTCCTTCTGGCGCCACCGCCGGACGCCGCGGCCGCCCCGGTTGCGCGCGCGGCGTCGCGAAACAGGCGGCCGCGGGCGGGACTACTTGCCCAGCGCCTTGCGCACGTAGGCGTCGGTGACGAAGGCCTTGTAGTCGGGCTTCACGGCCTGGATGCGGCCCTGCTCCCTCAGGAACGCCGCGGTGTCGGTCATCGCCTTGGCGGCGCCGCCGCCCAGCCACGCCGGGCCCATCTGTTCCTCGGCGGAGGGAAAGATGTACAGCGCCATCGCCGCGGGCACGTCCTTGGCGTCGGCCTTGGTCCACTTGGCCACCGCCTTCACCTCGGCCGAGTCGGCCGTCCACTTGGCCTTGTTGGCGCGGTAGGCGGCGTCGGCCTTGATGAGCTGGCGCACCAGTTCGACGACGAAGCCTTCGTGCTCGGCGGCCCACTTGGCGTTGACGACGAGGCCGTCGAAGGTGGGGTAGCCCTTGGCCCCGATCGACTTCGAGCTGGCGATCGCCTTGCCGTTGCCCTTGATCTTGCTGAGCACCGGGTCCCAGATGAACGCGGCATCGATGTCGCCGCGCTCCCAGGCGGCGGCGATCTCGGGCGGGCGCAGGTTCATCACGTTGACGGCCTTCGCATCGACGCCCTCGAGCTTGAGCTGCACCATGAGCTGGTAGTGCGAGGTGCTGACGAACGGCGTGGCGACCTTCTTGCCCTTGAGGTCCTTCACGCTCGCCACGCCGCTGCCGTTGCGCGCGATCAGCGCCTCGGCGTCGGCGATGTCGTCGAGGATCCAGAACAGCCGGATGTCCTGGCCCTGGCTGGTCGCCGCGGTGAGCGGGCTCGAGCCGGCCTCGCCGATCTGCACGTCGCCGCTGGCCATGGCCTTGATGACGTCGCCGCCGCCGCCGAACATGCGCCAGTTGATCTTGTAGCCGGTGGCCTTCTCCAGAGCGCCCGACTCCATCACCGTGCGCAGCGGCACCAGCATGTCCTGGTGCGCGAACGTCACTTCCTTCTTCGCCTGCGCCAGCACCGCCGCGCTGGCGAAGGCGAACGCTGCTGCGGCCAGGCGGCGCGCGATGATCGATCTGTTCTGGCTCATGGTTGTCTCCTCGGGTTGCGGCGCGGGTGGTCGAGGCACCCGCTCTCGGTGGAACCTCACTGTGAGCGCGATTGCGCGTTGACGATAGATCCAAACACCTGCTTCCATGGGGCCAGCCGATGCGGGGTTGCCCGAGGTCGGCAGCGGCTCGAAGCGGCCGGCGGGTCAGCGTGGCGGCAGCGGCGGGCGGTCCTTGCGATAGGCGTTCTTCACCGCGATCCTGCCGTCGCGGAAGGTGAAGACGTCGACCATGCGCGCCTCGACGCGCGTGCCGTCGGCCTTGGTGCCGGTGAAGGTGGACTCCAGGACGCCGCGGTCGCCGCAGACGAAGGCCTCGGGGTCGCGCCAGGCCGCGTCGGGGAAGGTCTGCCAGGCGAGCGCAAAGCCTTCGCGCACCGCGGCGCGGCCGCTGAAGCTGCGGCCGTGGAGGTCGGGGCCGGCCACGGCGTGGAAGACGCAGTCGTCGGTCATGAAGCGCATCAGCGCCTCGATGTCGTGGCGGTTCCAGGCGGCCGCGAAGTCGAGCAGGAAGGCGGTGGTCACCGCGCTGGGTGGCGCTGCCATGGGTGGGTCTCCCTCATCGATGTTGGCGCTGGAGGCGGTCGCTTCGCCGTCGCTGTTCGCCGTCGCTGCGCGAGCGTGGCCGGCCGCGTGTCGGCGCGGCCTGTTGCGGCGAAGACTAGGCGCGCCGCGGCCGGGCGCGTAGCGCCAGTTGCCGCCATTTGAATGGGCCAGCGCGTGCACTGTGCAGTGCGTGCAAATGGGCCCGCGCGCGGCGCCGCGCGCGGCGCCGCGCGGCTGGCCTCAAGGATCGCCGCCAACTGGCGCTACGAAGCGGCGGGCCGCCCGCCTAGCCTCGCACCACCGAGCCACGCCGCGCCCACGCGGATGCACTGCGAAAGACGCACGATGGACATGACGCAGCCCTTCGCCGCCGCGACCACGCCTTGCCGCTCGCCCTACGACCCCCGGTACGACCCGCTCGCCGCGCCGCACCCCGGCTGCGGCACCGACTACGCGCCCACCTACTGGGTGGCCACCGGCGGCACGCCGCCCGAGGACGACGGCCCGATCACGGGCGATGTCGATGCCGACGTCGTCATCGTCGGCTCGGGCTTCACGGGCCTGGCCACGGCGCTCTTCCTCGCGCGCGAGCACGGCATCCGCGCCACGGTGCTCGAGGCCAACCGCAGCGCCTGGGGCTGCACCAGCCGCAATGGCGGCCAGGGCCAGAACGCGAGCGGGCGGCTGTACCGTTCGCAGTGGATCCAGCGCTGGGGCAAGGCCACGGCGCTGAAGCTCGACGCCGAGATCCGCAGCGGCTTCGAGACCTTCAAGGCCCTCGTGGCCGAGTTCCCCGAGTGCGAGCCGCAGCCCGGCGGCCATCTCTACCTCGCCCACCGCGAGAAGAAGATGGCGTTCCTGCGCAACGAGGCGCGGGTGATGCGCGAGGTGTTCGGCTACGACACGCACATCCTCGCGGCCGATGAGGTCCGCAAGCGCTACGTCGACGACGCCGAGACCTTCGGTGCGCTGCACGAGCCCGACGGCATCGGCGTGCACCCGCTGAAGCTCGCCTTCGGCTACCTGCGCGCGGCGCGCCGGCTCGGCGTGAGGGTGCATCCCGCCAGCCCCGTCATCGGCTGCGAGACCCGCAACGGCGTGCACGGCCTGAAGACGCCCGGGGGCACCGTGCGCGCGCGCGCGGTGGCCTTCGCCACCGGCGGCTACACGAGCAACGGCCTGCACCCGAGCCTGCGCGCGAAGATCATGCCGATCCTGTCGAACTCGCTCGTCACGCGGCCGCTGACGGCAGGCGAACTGGCGGCGACGAACTTCGTCACCACGCAGGTCATCACCGACACGCGCACGCTGCGCTTTTACTACCGCCGGCTGCCCGACAACCGCGTGCAGATCGGCAGCCGCAGCTCGATCACCGGCGCCGACGCGCCCAACCCGCGCCACATGGCGGTGCTGGTCGAAGGCCTGCACCGCAAGTTCCCGGCCTTGAAGGGCATCGGCATCGACCACTCCTGGTGGGGCTGGGTCGACGTGAGCCACGACATGATGCCGCGCATCGCGCAGCCCGACCCGCGGCAAAGCGTCTTCTACGCGCTGGGCTACGGGGGCAACGGCGTCTCGTTCTCGGCCCATGCCGGCCGGCGCATGGCCCAGCGCATCGCCGGCCGCACCGAGGCCGCGTTCGCGCTGCCGATCTACGACTCGCCGCTCGAATACCCGAACGTCCTCGGCGCCGTGCGCTCGAGCGCGTTGGCGCCGTTTCGCCGCTTCGGGCAGCGCGTGCTCTATCGCTGGTACCACCTGCGTGACGAGGTGCTGTGAATGAGGCGAGCCGCCGGCTCGTGCCGGACGTGACGCGCGCGCGCACCGCGACGTGAACGGGGAAGGGCTGCTGTCGCCACCGCTGCCGCCGGCGCTGCTGGCGTTCAGCCTCGCCACGGTGCTGGCCGCCGGCATCGTGCGCGGCTTCGCCGGCTTCGGCTTCTCGGCCGTCTCGGTGGCCGGCTTGTCGCTCGTGCTGTCGCCGGCCAAGGTGGTGCCGGCGATCTTCATGCTCGAAGTGCTGGCGAGCCTGCGCCAGATCCCCGCTGCCGCGCGCGACGTCGACCGCCGCTGGCTCGGCTGGCTCGTGCTCGGCAACGCGGTGTGCATTCCGCTGGGCATCGCGCTGCTGGCCTGGCTGCCCGAGACGCCGCTGCGCCTGCTGGTGGGCTTGCTGCTGCTGGCCGCAGCGGTGCTGCAGCGCCGCGGCTTCGCGCTCGGCCTCGAAGCGACGCCCAGGGTTCGCCTGGCCACGGGGCTCGTCTCGGGGCTCGTCAACGGCCTGGCGGCCATCGGCGGCATCGCGGTGGCGATGCTGCTCAATGCTTCCGCGCTGCCGCCGGCGGCGATGCGCGCGACGATGATCGCGCTGTTCCTCTTCACCGACCTGTACGCGCTGGCGTGGGCCCTGGCGCAGTCGACGGCCGCTGCGAGCGACGCCACGGCGCTGCTGGGCCCGCAGACCTGGCGCTGGGCGCTGTGGCTGGCGCCGGCGATGCTGGCGGGCATCGAGATCGGCCGGCGGCTCTTCGGCCGCGTGTCGCCCGAGGCTTTCCGCCGCCGCGTGCTCGACCTGCTGATGGTGGTGTCGGCGCTGACCGTGTTGCGCGCAGCCGTCGCGCTTGCGGGTTGACACCCTCTGCGCACGAAGATCGAAACGGCAAACTACCTGAACGGACCACGCCCTTCGCAGGAGACGATGGACTCCACTCGATGCGGCGGTAGCGCGGGCACGTCACTTCGGTGCCAGCAGCAGCCAAAGAACATGAACCATGAGCACGCCTGTGGCAGCGAAACCGGTGACGAACGCGATCGTTCGCCAGGGCTGCCTGCCCGCGAGGTAGGCGAAGCTGTGGATCACCCGGGCGGCGCAGAAGACCGAGCAGTAGATGAGCGCCGGCAGGCGGCCGCCCTCGGCTGCCAGGTACAGGGCGCCGAGCACCAGGAACGGGTAGATGCTGGCCTGGGCATTGGCGTGCGCGCGCAGCACGCGCGCGATGGGCGGCGGGTCGATGTCGGCCAGCGTGCCGCCGAAGAGGGCGGCGTCTTCGGCGTTCGGCGTTGCCTTTGCGGTGTTGCGCGCCGAGCCGCTGTGCGCCCACAGCCACAGCAGGTTGATGCACAGCACGACGGCGGCGAGCGCGAACGGCAGGAAACCGGGGCTGTTCGAGATGCTGTTCATGTTCCCTCTCCTCCTCGGATGATCGAGCACCGGTCTTCATTGTGGCGTCGCGATGCGCGATCGTCACTGCGCCGCCGGGCGACTGCGGCTGTCCCGATGGCGCGATGACCGCGGAGTTCGACCACATCGTCGTCGGCGCCGGCTCGGCGGGCTGCGTGCTCGCCGGCCGCCTGAGCGAAGACCCCGCCACGCGCGTGCTGCTGCTGGAGGCCGGCCCGCCGGACCGCTCGTTGTGGATCCACTTGCCGATCGGCTACGGCAAGACGATGTGGGACCGGCGCCTGAACTGGTGCTTCGAGACCGACCCCGACCCGAACATGAACGGCCGGCGCATCTACTGGCCGCGCGGCAAGACGCTCGGGGGCTCCAGCTCGATCAACGGCCTCATCTACATCCGCGGCCAGCGCGAGGACTACGACGCCTGGGCGGCCGCGGGCTGCCCGGGCTGGGGCTACGACGACCTGCTGCCGTACTTCCGCCGCAGCGAGGGCAACCAGCGCGGCGCCGATGCATTCCATGGCGGCGACGGGCCGCTGAAGGTCTCCGACATCGGCGCGCGCCACCCGTTGATCGAGGCCTTCATCGCCGGCGCCGGCACGCTGGGCGTGCCGCGCAACGACGACTTCAACGGCCGGCAGCAGGAAGGCGCCGGCTACTACCAGCTCACCACGCACGACGGCTGGCGTTGCAGCACCGCGGTGGCTTACCTGAAGCCCGCGCGCCGGCGGCCGAACCTCGGCATCGAATGCGAAGCGATGGCCACCTCGATCGTCTTCGAAGGCCGGCGCGCGGTCGGCGTGCGCTATCGGCAAGGCGGCGTCGAGCGCGAAGCGCGCTGCCGCGGCGAAGTGCTGCTGTGCGCCGGCGCGCTGCAGTCGCCGCAGTTGCTGCAGCTGTCGGGCATCGGCGCGCCGGCGCTGCTGGCGAGCCACGGCGTCGCGCTGCGCCACGCGCTGCCGGGCGTCGGCGAGAACCTGCAGGACCATCTGCAGATCCGCCTGATCTTCGAGTGCACGCGGCCGATCACCACCAACGACGAGCTGAACTCGTGGTTCGGGCGCGCGAAGATCGGCGCGCAGTGGCTCTTGTCGCGCCGCGGGCCGCTGGCGGTGGGCATCAACCAGGGCGGCTGCTTCATGCGCGCGCTGCCGCAGAGCGCCGCCAGGCCCGACATCCAGTTCCACGTCGCCACGCTGTCGGTGTGCCAGCTTCGACCCACTTCGCGCGGCCACGTGCGCATCCGCTCGGCCGACCCGTCCGAGCCGCCCGGGATGCAACCGAACTACCTCAGCACCGAACTCGACCGGCGCACCGCAGTGGCCGCGGTGAAGGCGGCGCGCGCCGTCGCGGCCAGCGCGCCGATGCGGCCGCTGGTCGCGCGCGAGGTGAAGCCCGGCCCGGGTGCCGCCGACGACGCGGCCTTGCTCGAGTTCTGCCGCAACCACGGCGCCACGATCTTCCACCCCAGCGGCACCTGCAAGATGGGCCGCGATGCGCTGTCCGTCGTCGACGAGCGGCTGCGCGTGCACGGTCTCGAGCGCCTGCGCGTCGTCGACGCCTCGGTGATGCCCACGCTCGTGTCGGGCAACACCAACGCGCCGATCGTCGCCATCGCCGAGAAGGCCGTCGAACTGATTCGCGAGGACGCGGCCCGTGCGCGCCCCGCGACGACCCGGGGGGCGAGCGCTCCCACCTTCCAACCCGCGAACGTCGAGGAGACAAGGACATGACCCGAATGAATCGAAGGCTGGCGCTGGGCGCCGGCGCCACCGCGTTCACCGCCGCCGCGATGGTGCCGGCGCGCGCCCAGACCACGGCGCGCCTGAAGGTGCAGACCGCGGTACCCAGCTCGAGCATCTATTTCGACCTGCTCAAGCGCTTCGCCGATCGCGTCGACCGCATGTCCAACGGCCGCCTGAAACTGGAGATGCTGCCCGACGGCGCCGTCGTCGCCGCCTTCGAGATCATGGACGCGGTGGACAAGGGCGTCGTCGACGCCGGCTACGCGTGGACGCATTACTGGTCGGGCAAGAACACCGCCGCGGGCCTGTTCTCGAACCCTGCCGCCGGCGGCGGCACGGGGATGGACCAGCTCTCGCACGTGGCCTGGATCTTCCAGGGCGGCGGCAATGCGCTGTTCAGGAAGTTCTACCAGGAGGCGCTGAAGGTCGACATCGAGCCGGTGTTCATCCAGCCGATGGGCCCGGATCCGCTGGGCTGGTTCCGCAACCCGATCGCCTCGCTGGCCGACTTCCGCAAACTCAAGTACCGCTGCCCGCCCGGCCTGGTGGGCGAGATCTTCAAGGAGATCGGCGTCAACGCGGTGGCGATGCCCGGCGGCGAGATCGTGCCGGCGGCGCAGCGCGGCGTGCTCGACGCGGCGGAGTGGATCGGCCCGGCCGACGACCTGGCGCTCGGCTTCCACACCGTCTTCAAGCACTACTACCTGCAAGGGCTGCACCAGAGCAGCGACGTGGGCGAGGTGATCTTCAACCGCGGCACCTACAACAAGCTCGCCGCCGACCTGAAGGAGATCGTGCAGACCGCGGCGATGGCCTCGATGACCGAGACCTACACCTACAACGTCTGGCGCAACGCGCAGGCGGTGGCGCGGCTGAAGACCGAGTTCAAGGTGACGATCCACGACACGCCGGCCGACATCTTTCCCGCCTTCATCAAGGCCACCAACACCATCTACGACCGCGAGGCCGGGCGCAACGCGCTGTTCAAGGAGGTGCTGGAGTCGCAGCGCGCGTTCGCCAAGACCGTGGTGCCGTACTGGAACAAGATCAACGGCCTGTACTTCAACCTCGGCACCTCGTCGCCGAACGCCGCGGGATGAGCGCCGATTCCGTCTGGGCGCGCACGGCGCGCCGGCTCGACCCGATCGCCGTCTGGTCGGGCCGGCTCGCCTGCCTGATGCTGGTGCCGCTGGTGCTGGGCCTGACGTGGGAGGTGGTGGCCCGCTACGTCTTCAATGCGCCCACGCAGTGGGCCTACGACCTGACGTTCATGCTGTACGGCATGTTCTTCATGCTCGGCGGCGCCTTCACGCTGCAGCGCAAGGGCCACGTGCGCACCGACATGTACTACGAGCGCTGGCCGCCGCGCCGCCAGGCGGCGGTCGACATCGCCTGCTACGCGCTGATCTTCGTGCCTTTCGTGTCGGTGTTCGTCTTCACCGGCTGGGGCTACTTCTGGAAGGCCTTCGTCACCAACGAGACCTTCGTCAGCAGCGCCTGGCAGCCGATCACATGGCCCTTCCGGCTGGCGATGCCGCTGGCCGGCGCGCTGCTGCTGGTGCAGGGCACGAGCGAGGTCTGCAAGTGCGTGCACGCGCTCGGCACGGGCCACTGGCCCGACGAGCGCAGCCCGGAGTTCCAGGCATGAGCGCCGCCCGGCCGTTGCGAAGGCGCCCATGCCCCCTCGGGGGGCCGGTGCGCAGCACCCGGAGGGCCCGATGAGCGATCCGATCCTCGGCCTGGTCGCGCTCGGCTTCCTCTTCGTCGTCATCTTCATCGGCTTTCCGATCGCCTTCACGCTCGGCGCGGTGGCCATCGGCACCGGCTGGATCGCGCTCGGCCCGCGCATCTTCGACCTGGCGGTGCTGCAGACCTTCTCGGTGATGCGCGACACGGTGCTCGCCTCGGTGCCGTTCTTCCTGCTGATGGGCTTCCTGCTCGAGCAGTCGGGGCTGGTCGAGCGCTTGTTCCGCGGCATCCAGCAGTTGCTGGCCGGCCTGCGCGGCAGCCTGTACCTGGCGACGCTGATCACGGCGACCATCTTCGCTGCCGCCACCGGCATCGTCGGCTCGGCGGTGACGCTGCTGGGCGTGATGGCCGGGCCCTCGATGATCAAGAGCGGCTACGACACGAAGATGAGCGCCGGCGCCATCGCCGCCGGCGGCACGCTGGGCATCCTGATCCCGCCATCGGTGATGCTGATCGTGATGGGGCCGGTGGTCGGCGTGCCGGCCACCGACCTCTTCGCCGCGGCGGTGATCCCGGGGCTGCTCCTGGCGGCGATCTTCACCCTGTGGTGCCTGGTGCGCTGCTGGATCGACCCGAGCCTCGGCCCGCCGCTGCCGATGTCGGAGCGGCCGCAGTCGCTGGGGCCGGTGTTCAAGGACCTCGTGCTCGGCGTGGCGCCGGTGATCGTCGTCATCATGTCCACGCTCGGCGTCATCCTCGCCGGCGTCGCCACGCCGACCGACGCCGGTGCCGTCGGCTGCTTCGCCACCTTCTTGCTCACCGTCGGCGCGCGCCGCATCACCTGGGCCAAGCTCAAGCGCGCCGCCTGGCAGACGCTGGAGGTGTCGAGCATGATCCTGCTGCTCGTCGTCGCGTCGAACCTGTTCGGCGCGGTGTTCTCGCGCCTGGGCAGCGCCGAGTTCCTGGCCAACCTGCTGACCGGGATGCAGTTGCCGCCGATGCTGATGCTCACCGTCATCCTGGCGCTGATCTTCGTGCTCGGCTGGCCGCTGGAGTGGGTGCCGATCGTGCTGATCATCGTGCCCATCGTGCTGCCGATCGTGCAGGCCGCCGGCATCGACCTCATCTGGTTCTGCACGCTCGTGGCGGTGACGTTGCAGACGGCGTGGCTGTCGCCGCCGGTGGCGCTGTCGGCCTACTTCCTGAAGGGTGTGGTGCCGCAGTGGGAGCTGAGGCAGATCTACGCCGGGATGATGCAGTTCATGGTGCTGCAGGTGCTCGGCGTTGCGATCCTGCTGCTGTTCCCCGAGCTGGCCACGTGGCTGCCGAAGGTGACGGGGCCGCCGTAGTCGGGGCGTTAGGGACATCGGAAGCCTGATCGTGGCCCTTGTGGCCAGGTTTGCGCGCGCCAAGGACGCCGGGGGGTCGGCTCTGCTCGTGTCCTCTTTCGGGCGCCCGGCTCGCTGCGCTCGCAGGGCGCCCGAATGCCCCCTTACCCTCGCTGCGCCCACCCCCCGGCGTCCTTGGCGGGCACCGGCGTCTGTGCTGGACGAGGGGGCAGGGGCGATGCGGGCGAACGTCTCCTCGCCAAGCTCGCCGGCCCACCGGCCCTCCGGCCCTCCGGCCCTCCGGCCCTCCGGCCCTCCGGCCCTCCGGCCCTTCGGCCCTCCGGCCTACTGCCCGGCGGCGAATCCTTCGGCCAGCTTCAGCCGCTGCACCTTCCCCGAAGGTCCGCGCGGCAGTTCGGCGACGAAGCGGAAGAGCTTGGGCGTCTTGTAGCGGCCGAGCAGCGGCGCGCAGAACTCGCGCAACGCCTGTTCGCTGCACGCCGCGCCTTCGCGCAGCACGACGCAGGCGAGGATCTCCTGGCCGTAGTGGCGGTCGGGGATGCCCACTGCGGCGGCGTCGAGCACCGCCGGGTGCCGCAGCAGCACTTCGTCGATCTCGCGCGGCGCGATGTTCTCGCCGCCCTTGATGATGAGCTCCTTGATGCGGCCACTGACGAAGAAGAAGCCGTCGCCGTCGCGGTGGCCGAGGTCGCCGGTGCGCAGCCACCGGTCCGGCGTGAAGGCCGCGGCGGTGGCCTCGGGGTTCTTGTAGTAGCCCGTCATCACGTTGGGGCCGCGGATCACGAGTTCGCCGGTCTGGCCGTCGGGCAGCGGCTGCAGCGCCGCATCGACGACGCGTGCCTCGCAGCCCGAGGCGCGGCCGACCGCGCCCACCTTGCGCTGGCTCGGTTCGAGCGGATTCGAGAACGACGGCGCCACGGTCTCGGTGAGGCCCATCGTCTCGATGACGCCGATGCCGAACTTGCTCTCGAAGGCGCGCAGGTGCTCGGGCGGCAGCGCCGCCGAAGCCGAGCGGCACAAGCGCAGGCGCGCCAGGGCCGCGGCCGGCGGCGCCTCGCCTTCGAGCAGGAACGAGACGATCGTCGGCACCACGTTGATCCACGTGCAGCGGGCGTCGATCGCCTGGGCCCAGAAGCGCGCCGCCGAGAAGCGCGGCGCCATCGCCACGCTGCCCATCGAGGCGAGCGGCGCCAGCATCGTCACCGCGAAGGCGTTGATGTGGTACAGCGGCAGCACGCCGAGCACGCGGTCGTCGGGGCCGAGCGCGTGCTCGCGGGCGATCGCCTGCGCGTTCGCAGCGAGGTTGGCCTGCGTCAGCATCACGCCCTTGGGCCGGCCGGTGGTGCCCGAGGTGTACATCAGCAGCGCGAGGGCCGCGGGAGCAGGCGCCGCGACGTCGGGCGCCGCGGTCGCGGCGGCGGCATCGGCACCCTCGGTCGCATCGAGACCGCCGTCCTCGCCCGGCAGCCGCTCGGCGTCGGCGTCGACGACGAGCAGCCGCACCGCTCGTCCGTCGGGCCGCTCGATGCCGGCCAGCATCGAGCGCACGCGCTCTTCCCACTGCGGCGCGGCGACGACCAGCCGGCAGTCGGAGTGCTCGAGCACGTAGCGCATCTGCTCTTCCTGTGCCAGCAGGTTCACCGGGTTGACGCAGCGGCCGGCCCACATCGCGCCCAGCAGCAGGCGCAGCGTGGCCAGGCCGTTGGGCATCACCAGCGAGACGGTCTCGCCGGGCGCGACCCCGTAGGCTTCGAGCAGCGCCGCGATGCGCCGGCATGAGGCGGCCAGGCCGCGGAAGTCGATCGTTCTGCCGGGGCTTTCGGTGGCGAGCGCGTAGGTCGCGTGCGGCCGCCCGGCCGCCGCGCGCTCGACGAGGCTGCGCACGGTGTCCATCGTCAGCCGCGCCCGTACCTGGCGAAGTAGGCGCCGAAGATCTCCTGCTCGCTGGGCACACGCTCGGCAACCGTGCGCGAGATGCGCGTCACGTTCATGTAGTGCCGCACGTTCATGTTGTCGGAGAAGTTGTTGCGGCCCCAGGTGCCGCAGCCCATCGACAAGGAGAAGGGCAGGCCGTTGTCGAAGCTGCCGCCGGTGGCGATGGCATGCGCCTGGTTGACGATGACGCGCGCCACCGGCAGCGTCAGGCCCAGCCGCAGCGCGCGCTCTTCGCGCCGGCTGTGCAGGCCCACCGAGTGGCCGGCGCCTTGCCAGTCGTAGAGGCGGCGCACCGTCTGCACCGCCGCGTCGAAGTCGGCCGCGGTGTACAGCGTCAGCACCGGGCTCAGCTTCTCGCCCGAGAACGGGTGTTCGGCGCCGAAGCCGCTTTCCTCGACCACCAGCGCGCGCAGCTCGTCCAGGCTGGCGATGCCGTCGATGCCCGCGCGCTCGGCGATCGTTCGCGCCGACTGTCCGATCACCGCCGGCGACAGATGCCCTTCGCCGTCCCACATCAGCCGTTGCAGCGCCGCCTTGCGCGCGGTGTCCAGCAGCACCGCGCCGTGGCGGCCGAGCGCCGCCAGCACCGCTTCGCGCACCGCGGCGACGACGACGAGGCTGTTCTCCGACGAGCAGCTCGTCGCGTTGTCGAAGGTCTTGGACTGCATCAGCAGCGCCACCGCCGCATCGGCGTCGGCCGTCTCGTCGATGATCGAGGCCACGTTGCCCGCGCCGACGCCGAACGCGGGCGTGCCGCAGGTGTACGCGGCGCGCACGTTGGCCTGCGAGCCGGTGGCGACGACCAGGTCCGAGCGGCGCATCAGCTCGGCCGTCGAGGCCTTGCTCACCGGCGCCGGCAGCACCTGCACCAGGTCGCGTGGCGCGCCGATGCGGTCGAACTCGGCGTGGATGAACGCGGCCAGCCGCGCCGCGGTGCCGTGTCCCTTCGGCGACGGCGCGACGATGACCGCGTTGCGCGCCTTCATCGCGTTGATGATCTTGTTGGCGGGCGTCGCGGCCGGATTGGTCGAAGGCGTCACCGCGCAGACGACGCCCACCGGCCGTGCGATCTCGACCAGGCCGAGCTCGGGCTGCTCGGCGATCACGCCCACCGTCTTGCGGCCGGCCAGGTCGCGCAGCAGGCCGAGCGTCTTGCGGTGGTTCTTGCGGACCTTGTCCTCGACGTTGCCGATGCCGGTCTCGGCCACCGCCTGCTCGGCCAGGGCGCGGTTGCGCGCCGGCTCGAGGATCGCCCAGCCGGCGGCGGCCACCAACTCGTCGACGCGCGCCTGGTCGTAGCCCTCGGCGACGCGCTGTGCGGCGCGCGCACGCCCGACCAGCTCGGCCACCATCGCCTGCACGGCGGCTGCTGCGTTCACTGCGCCCGCTGCGTTCGCTGCGTTCGCTGCGTTCGCTGCGTTCCCTGTTCCGGCCACGGTCGTCAGTCCGCCTTGATGTTGGCCTGCTTGATGAGGCGGGCCCACTTGGGCAGTTCGCTCGCCACGACATCGCCCAGCGCCTGCGGCGTGCCGCCCACCGCTTCGCTGCCCTGCGCGAGCAGCTTGTCCTTGATGTCGGCGTCGGCCACCACCTGGTTGAGCGCGCGGTTCAGCTTCTCGATGACGGCCTTCGGCGTCTTCGCCGGCACGAACATCGCGTACCACGAGTCGACCTCGAAGTCGGCGATGCCGGCTTCCTGTGCGGTGGGCACATCGGGGAAGGCGACGCTGCGCTTCACGGTGGACACTGCCAGCGCTTTCAGCCGCCCGGCCTTGACGAACTGCGCCGCCGCCGGGATCGACACCCACAGCAGCGGCACCTGGCCGCCGAGCACGTCGTTGACCGCCGGGCCGCCGCCGCGATAAGGCACATGCGTGATCTGCGTACCGGTGCGCAGGTTGAACAGTTCGCCGGCCAGGTGCCCCGGCGAACCGTTGCCCACCGAGGCGAACTGCAGCGCGCCCGGGCGCTCCTTGGCAACCTTGATCAGCTCGGCCACGCTGCTGGCCGGGAAGCCGGGGTGCGCCACCAGGATCTGCGGCAGCGAGGCGATGGTGCCGACCGGCTCGAAGTCCTTCGCGGTGTCGAACGGCAGCTTCGGGTAGATCGCCGGGTTGATGGTGTGCGAGCTGAGCGTGAACAGCACCGTGTAGCCGTCGGCCGCCGACTTCGCCACCACGTCGGTGCCGAGCGAACCGCCGCCGCCGCCGCGGTTGTCGATGACGATCGGCTGGCCGAGCGTCTGCTGGAAGCGGCCCTGCACGATGCGCGCGATGACGTCGGTGCCGCCGCCGGGCGGGTAGGGCACGACGAAGCGCACCGCGCGCTCGGGGTAGTTGTCCTGCGCCGCAGCGCCAAGCGCGGTGCCGAGGACGGCGGCCGCAGCGAGCAGCGGCCGCCAAAGGCGCGTGAGTCGGGGTCCGGTCATGAGGGTCGTCTCCTTGTGGTGTGAGGGTTCACGGGCGCATCGCTGGCGCCCCTCTTTCTGGCCTTCGTGAGCAGGGTTCATCGCCGGTGCCGGCCGGCAATGAGTTCGAGGATCTCCTGGAACACGCGGTTGCCGGGCGGCGCATCGAGGTCGAGCGCCTGGCAGCGCGGATAGTAGGGGCTGAGGTCGAGGCCGACGCCGATGCCGGCGATCTCGGCCAGCGCGGCGCTCTCGGCGTTGCCGGCGCTCCGGGCGCTCGCCCACACAGTCTGCCGCTGCACCACGTCGCGCAGGTGCTGGTCGAGGATGTGCGCGTCGTTGGCCAGCAGCGTCGCGGTATCCATCGGCCCGCCGTCGGACACCACCAGCAGGATGCGGCGCCGCTCGGGCCGGCGCTGCAGGCGCGCCAGCGCCCACTGGACCGCCTCGCCGTCGACACCCTCGCGAAACTGATCGGTCTTCAGCAGCGCGGCGATGCCGCGCCGTGCCCGCCGCCACGGCGTGTCGGCGCTCTTGAAGACGAGGTGGCGAAGCTCGCTCAGGCGGCCGGGCCGCGGCGGCCGGCCGGCGCGCAGCCAGTCGGCGTGCGCGCGGCCGCCGCTCCAGGCGCCGGTGGTGAAGCCGAGCACTTCGCTCGCGATGCCGGCGGCATCGAGGGCGCGCGCGAACACGTCGACGATCATCGCCACCGGCTCGATGCACGCCTTCATCGAGCCCGAGCAGTCGATGAGGAACGTGACGATCGCATCGGGCAACGGCTCGATGCGTTCGGCCCGGAAGAGCCGCCGCTCGGTGGGCGAGGCGACAAGCGCCGCCAGGCGCCGCCCGTCGATGCGCCCTTCTTCCAGCCCGCCTTCCCAACCGTCGGCGCGCGGCGTGGCCAGCAAGGCCTGGAGCTGGCGCGCCAGGCGCTGCGCGTTCAGCCCTTGCGCGGCGATGCGGCCGTCGAGCCGCTCGCGGTACTCGGTGAGCTGGGCGGCGCGAACGAGCGTCGCCGCTTGCACCTCGCGGTCGTGGGCGCGGGTGTAGACGCGGTAGCCGCCGGCGGCGTCTGGCGGCCCGCGGCGGCTTGCCGACTCGCCGGGCGCAAGACCGTCGCGCTGGCGGTCGGGCTCGTCGCTGCCGGCCTCGTCGTCCCACTCGCCGCCGAATCCCATCAGACGTGCGAAGCCGCTGCGCGCGTCGTCTTCGTCGCGCGGGTCGGCGCCCGCGCCCGCCTCGTCGTCGTCGCCCGCGAGCAGCGCAGCGACCTTCTTCGCCACGGCGCGCGCGTGCGGCGCAAAGGCGCGCTGGTCGGCGCCGTGGCGCCGCAGCGCGGCGAGTTCATGCCCGATGTGCCCGGCGAGCCGGCCGCGCGTGGTTTCGATCAGGTCGGCCATGTGCTCGGGCAGCGGCTGTGCGGTGAGGCGGCTGCGCACGGTCTGCGCCAGCGCAAACAGCACGATGCCGCGCCGGCTCTCGGTGCCGCCGGCGCCGACGAAAGCCTCCGACCAGCGCCGGAAGCGGTGCGCCAGGTTGCGCGCGAGGCCCGGCATCGCCGCCGGTGCCAGCGCTTCGACGCGCAGCTGCTCCAGCAAGTCGAAGATCGCCCGCTCGAGCGGGTCCGCCGGCGCGAGCGTTCGGTGCAGCGCCGCGTTCGAACGCGCCAGCCGCAGCGCGATGCCGTCGGTGGCGCCGCGCAGCGAGGCGAAGTCGTCGCGCTCGGCCGAAGGTTGCAGGTGCGGTCCGAAGGCCGGCAAGGCGCGGCGGCCCTGATACACCCGCTGGCCACGCCAGTGCAGATCGGCCTGGCCGGCCAGCGCCCGCATCGCCGCCGCGCACAGTTCCTCGGCCTGCTGCTGCGCGCGGGCGCGGGTGCGGGCCTCGCTCACCTGGCGTTCCTCATCGGCCGGCGGCGTCCGCAGGACCGAGCGAACCGAGCGCGCCGCGCACGAACGACTCGTCGATCTCGTCGTCGAAGCAGCGCTGGTAGTACTCGGCGACGAGCGGCCGCTCGGCCTCGTCGCACTTGTTCAGGAACGAATAGCGCAAGGCCAGCGCGGTGTCGCCGAAGATCTCGCAGTTCTCGGCCCAGGTGATCACGCTGCGCGGCGACATCAGCGTCGAGAGGTCGCCGGCGGCGAAGCCCTTGCGCGTGAGGTGGGCCATCTCCACCATCGCGGCGACCCGGCGGCGCCCAGCCTCGCTGGCGGCCATCGGCGGCACGCGCGCCAGCACGATGGCGATCTCCTCGGCGCGCGGCAGGTAGTCGAGCGTTGCGACGATGTTCCAGCGGTCGATCTGCGCGTGGTTGAGCGTCTGCGCGCCGTGGTACAGGCCGTTCAGGTTGCCCAGGCCCACCGTGTTGGCGGTGGCCAGGAGCCTGAACGACGGGTGCGGCGTGATGACGCGGTTCTGGTCGGTCAGCGTGAACTTGCCGTCGCGTTCGAGCACGCGCTGGATGACGAACATCACCTCGGGGCGGCCGGCGTCGTATTCGTCGAACACCAGCGCCACCGGCCACTGCAGCGCCCACGGCACGATGCCTTCCTGGAACTCGGTGACCTGCTGCCCCTGGCGCAGCACGACCGCGTCCTTGCCGACGAGGTCCAGCCGGCTGATGTGGCCGTCGAGGTTGACGCGCACGCAGGGCCAGTTCAGGCGCGCGGCCACCTGCTCGATGTGGGTGGACTTGCCGGTGCCGTGCAGCCCCTGCACCAGCACGCGGCGGTTGCGCGCGAAGCCGGCCAGCAGCGCCAGCGTCACCTCGGGGTTGAAGCGGTAGACGCTGTCGACCTCGGGCACATGGTCATCGCGCTCGGCGAACGCCGGCACGACGAGGTCGCTGTCGATGCCGAACACCTCGCGCACCGGGAGGCGCCGCTCGGGCAGGAGCTGGGTCAGGTCGGGCACGGCGGGGCGATGGTTCCTGTTCGGGTTCGATTCGAGGCCGCTACGGTAACCGGCCGCGGCGCCGCAGCGCTGGGCCACGCGCGGACAATCGAGTGGTCCAGCGGCGGCCGACGGCGGGCGCGGCCTGCGGCCGCTGGCGTACCACAATGGCGCCAACTGGCTCTATGGCCGGCTCGATGGCGCCCATAACGTAGCCCGTCAGCCCTTCTGCGTCAGCCCTTCTGCCTGTCAGCCGTCCGGCCCTCGGGCCGGCCCCACGAACCGAATCGAGGAGAGACCTCCATGCCCGCGCAACCCCAGCCCGCCGATCGCCAGGTGCCGGTCGGCCCGACCCGCATGACGCCCAGCGAGGCGTTCGTCGAGACGATGGTGGCCCAGGGCGTCACCGAGATGTTCGGCATCATGGGTTCGGCGTTCATGGACGCGATGGACATCTTCGCGCCGGCGGGCATCCGCCTGATCCCCGTCGTTCACGAGCAGGGCGCCGGCCACATGGCCGACGGCTATTCGCGCGTCTCGGGCCGTCACGGGGTGGTCATCGGCCAGAACGGCCCGGGCATCAGCAACTGCGTCACCGCCATCGCGGCGGCGTACTGGGCGCATTCGCCGGTGGTCATCGTGACGCCGCAGACCGGCACGATGTCCATCGGCCTGGGCGGCTTCCAGGAAGCCGATCAGCTGCCGATGTTCCAGGAGTTCACCAAGTACCAGGGCCACGTCACGAACCCGGCGCGCATGGCCGAGTTCACGGCGCGCTGCTTCGACCGCGCGCTCGCCGAGATGGGGCCGACGCAGCTCAACATCCCGCGCGACTACTTCTACGGCGAGATCACCGCCGAGATTGCGAAGCCGCAGCGCCTGGAGCGCGGTGCCGGCGGCGAGAAGAGCCTGGACGAGGCGGCCGAGTTGCTGGCCGGCGCGAAGTTCCCGGTCATCATCTCCGGCGGCGGCGTCGTCTTCGCCGATGCGGTGGGCGAGTGCAAGGCGCTGGCCGAGCGGCTGGGCGCGCCGGTGGTCAACAGCTACCTGCACAACGACTCGTTCCCGGCCAGCCACCCGCTGTGGTGCGGCCCGCTCGGCTACCAGGGCTCGAAGGCGGCGATGAAGCTCATCGCGCAGGCCGACGTGGTGGTGGCGCTCGGCTCGCGCCTGGGGCCCTTCGGCACGCTGCCGCAGCACGGCCTGGACTACTGGCCCAAGGAGGCCAAGGTCATCCAGATCGACGCCGACCACAAGATGCTGGGCCTGGTGAAGAAGATCTCGGTGGGCATCTGCGGCGACGCCAAGGCGGCCGCCGCGGCGCTGGTGCGGCGCCTGGCCGAGCGCAAGCTCGCCTGCGACGCGACGAAGGCCGAGCGCGCCGCGAAGATCAAGGCCGAGAAGGCGGCCTGGGAAAAGGAGCTCGACGAGTGGACGCACGAGCGCGACCCCTACAGCCTCGACATGATCGAGGAGAACGGGCGCGAGAAGCCTTTCTCGGGCGGCCGCTACCTGCACCCGCGGCAGGTGCTGCGTGAACTCGAGAAGGCGATGCCGCCCGACGTGATGGTCTCCACCGACATCGGCAACATCAACTCGATCGCCAACAGCTACCTGCGCTTCGACAAGCCGCGCAGCTTCTTCGCCGCGATGAGCTACGGCAACTGCGGCTACGCGTTCCCCACGATCATCGGTGCCAAGGTCGCCGCGCCGCACCGGCCGGCTGTCTCGTACGCCGGCGACGGCGCCTGGGGCATGAGCCTGATGGAGACGATGACCTGCGTGCGCCACGACATCCCGGTGACGGCGGTGGTGTTCCACAACCGCCAGTGGGGCGCCGAGAAGAAGAACCAGGTCGACTTCTACGACCGCCGCTTCGTCGCCGACGAACTGGAGAACCAGAGCTTCGCCGGCATCGCCAGGGCGATGGGCGCCGAAGGCATCGTCGTCGACCGGCTCGAAGACGTGGGCCCGGCGCTGAAGAAGGCGATCGATCTGCAGATGAACCAGCGCAAGACCTGCATCGTCGAGATCATGTGCACGCGCGAACTCGGCGACCCCTTCCGCCGCGACGCGCTGAGCAAGCCCAAGCGCCTCTTGCCCAAGTACAAGGACTTCGTCTGAGCATCCTGACGCTCAACGCCGGCTCGTCGTCGATCAAGTTCGCGTTGTTCGACGCCGGCCGGCGCTTGTCGTCGGGGCAGGTCGACGGTCTGGGCGTCGGCGGCGCTTCGCACGCCGAGGCGCTGCACGGTCTTCTTGCCGATCTGCCCGGCACGCCGGTGCAGGCGGTGGGGCACCGCATCGTGCACGGCGGCACGCGTTTCGACGCGCCGGTGCCGATCGACGACACGGTGCTCGAAGCGATCGGCGCGCTGGCCCCGCTGGCGCCGCTGCACCAGCCGCACAACCTCGAAGGCGTGCTGGCGGCGCGCGCCGCGTTCCCCGGCGTGCCGCAGGTGGCGTGCTTCGACACCGCGTTCCACCGCACGATGCCCGAAGTCAACCAGTGCTTCGCGCTGCCGCGGCCGTGGCTGGACCGGGGCGTGCGGCGCTACGGCTTCCACGGCCTGAGCTACGAGTCGATCTGCGCGCAGCTCGCGGCCGAGGATGCGAGCGCCGCGCAGGGCCGCATCGTCATCGCGCACCTGGGCAACGGAGCCTCGATGTGCGCGGTGCGGCAAGGCCGCTCGGTGGCCACGACGATGAGCTTCTCGCCGCTGGACGGCCTGCCGATGGGCACGCGCTGCGGCCGCATCGACGCCGCGGTGGTGCTGCACCTGCTGCAGCACGAGCGCATAAGCGCCGAGGCGATCGCGCAGCTGCTGTACCGCGAGTCGGGCCTGCTCGGCCTTTCGGGCCTGTCGGGCGACATGCGCCAGCTGCAGCGCAGCGCCGAGCCGGCGGCGCGGCTGGCGCTGGACTACTTCGTCGAGCACATCGGGCGCGAACTGGCGGCGCTGGCGGCCAGCCTGCGCGGCCTGGACATGCTCGTCTTCACCGGCGGCATCGGCGAGAACGCCACCGCGATCCGCGAGCGCGTTGTGCGCGACGCGGCGTGGATGGGGCTGCAGCTCGACGCGCAAGCCAACCGGCGCGGCGATTCACGGATCGCGGCCGCGGGCAGCGCCGTCGAGGTGCGCGTGCTGCACACCGACGAGGAAGCGGTGATCGCGCGGCACACCGAGCGCGTGGCGCTGCGCTGACCTCGCCCGTCGGCGCCGCTGCTCAGGCCGCCTTCGCCGAGCGCAGCAGCGGCAGGCGCCGGCGCTGGAAGGACCGCCTGGTGCAGGCTGCCTTACTGCCTTATGCGAGGCCCTCGGCCAGGCGCTCGATCAGCGTCGCCATCCCCATTCCCGAGCCGAGGCACATGCTGATCACCGCGAAGCGGCCGCCGGTGTCGGCGAGGTGGTGCATCGCGGTCATCGTCATGCGCAGCCCGGTGGCACCGGGCGGGTGGCCGATGCTGATGGCGCCGCCGTAGAGGTTGGTGCGCTCGCGCCCGATGCCCAGCTGCGCTTCGGCGTGCAGGTTGACGACGGCGAAGGCCTCGTTGATCTCGAAGTAGTCGATGTCGCCCACGGTGAGCCGCGTGCGTTCGAGCAGCTTGCGGATGGCCGGCACGGGGCCGGCGCCCATGATCGCCGGCTCGACGCCGACGACGGCCCAGTCGACCAGGCGCGCTTCGGCGCGGATGCCGGCGCGGCGCGCCGCCGCGGCGCTGGCCACCACCAGCGCTGCGGCACCGTCGGTCACGCCACTGGAGTTGCCCGCGGTGACGGTGCCGTTGCCGTCCTTGCGGAAGGCCGGCTTCAGGGCCGCCAGTTTCGCCGCGGTGATCTGCGGCCGCGGGAACTCGTCGTGCTCGAAGCGGCGCGTGGGCGGTTGCCCTTTCACGTCCTGCGGCACG
Source organism: Rubrivivax sp. (assembly GCA_016790425.1). Lineage (GTDB taxonomy): Bacteria > Pseudomonadota > Gammaproteobacteria > Burkholderiales > Burkholderiaceae_C > Rubrivivax. The sequence continues at coordinate 7,605 of JAEUPF010000075.1, read as the reverse complement.
TCGATCGGTGCGATCTGCCGTGCGAGGAAGCCGTTCGCCATCGCCGCCGCGGCGCGCTGCTGGCTCATCAGGCCCCAGGCGTCCATCGCCTCGCGCCCGTAACCGAAGCGCGCGGCCAGGTTCTCGGCCGTGTCGCCCATCAGCTCCTTGGTGAACGGGCAGCGGTAGATGTAGTCCAGCCCGTCGACGAACTCGAACGGCCCGCGCTGCGCGCCCCAGCGCACCTCGTGCGCGAGGTAGGGCACGCGCGAGAAGTTCTCGCCGCCGGCGGCGATGGCGATCTCGCTGTGGCCGCTCATGATCTGCTGCGCCGCGCTGACGATGGCCTGCGAACCGCTGCCGCAGGCACGCACCACGCCGAGCGCCGAGCTGTCCTCGGGCAGGCCGGCCGCGAGCGCCACCTTGCGGCTCATGAAGAGGCTCTCGTGGTCCACCGGCGCGGTGTTGCCCCACACCAGGTGGTCCGCCTGGCGCGCATCGAGGCCGGCGCGCGCCAGGCTGGCGCGCACCGCGTGCACGCCCAGCGTCGCCAGCGGCACGTCGCGCAGGCTCTTGCCGAAGTCGCCGAAGGGCGTGCGCGCGCCGGCGGCGAGGACGATCTCGGGGAGGCTCATGGGGAGAGGATGTCGAGGAGAGGATGTCGAGGAGGGGATGACGAGGACGGGATGACGAGGACGGGATGACGACGACGGGATGACGACGGCGGGTGGGCGACGAACGGAACGAGCCCGTCGCGGGCGAAAGGCCGCGCCGCGCCGCCGGTGGGGGAAGGGTTTCGACTATAGCGGCGCGCCGGCATTTACCAAACAATTGTTTGTATAGTGCGGTCCCGCCCCATGCCCGCTTCTCCTGCCCCGATGCCCGTCGCCCGGCCGCGCAGCGCCCGCGGCGTGGCCGCCGCCGTGCCGCGCCTCACCCACGCCGACAGCCGCGCGCCGCAGGTGCTCGACGCCGCGGCGGCGCTGTTCTGCCGCCAGGGCTACGAGGGCACGCCGGTGCGCGACATCGCGCGCGCCGTGGGCATGCTGCCCGGCTCGCTGTACTGCCACTTCGCCACCAAGGAAGACCTGCTCGTGGCGGTGTACCTGCGCGGCGTCGAGCGCATCTGCCAGACGGTGGAGGCCGCGGTGGCGTCGCTCACCGACCCCTGGGAGCGGCTCGAGGCAGCCTGCGTGGCGCACCTCGAAGCCATCCTGCGCGACGACGACTACGCGCGCGTCGTCGTGCGCGTGCGCCCGGCCGACGTGCCCCCCGCCGCCGAGCGCCTGGTGGCTGCGCGCGACCGCTACGAGGCGCTGTGGGCCGCGCTCGTCGACGCGCTGCCGCAGAAGCGCCGCGGCGACCGCAAGGCGATGCGCCTGATGCTGCTGGGCGCCTTGAACTGGTCGCAGAACTGGTACCGGCCCGACGGCACCCAATCGCCCCGCAGCATCGCCCGCCAGTTCACCGCCCTGCTGCGCCAGGGCATGGAGAGCCCCGCATGAACGACACGCTGATCCCCAAGGTGCTGATCACGAAGATCGGCTTCGACGGCCACGACCGCGGCAGCCGCGTGGTGGCCGCGGCGCTGCGTGACGCCGGCATGGAGGTGATCTACACGCCGCCGTGGCAGGACATCGCCGCCGTCGTGAAGCTGGCGACCGAGGAGGATGTCGACGTCATCGGCATCAGCTCGCTGGCCACCGACCACCTGATCGTGCCCAAGCTCATGCAGGCGCTGCGCGAGGCCGGGCTCGGCGACGTGGCGGTGATCGTCGGCGGCATCGTGCCCGACGACGAGGAGCCGGCGCTGATCGAAGCCGGCGTCGCGCGCGTGTTCCACCCCGGCACCGCGCTCGACGCCATCGCCCACAGCGTGCGCGAGCTGGCTGCCGGCGTGCGCGCGCGCCGCGCCACCGCCTGAGCGGCGGGCGAAGCGCCGGCGACAGGCACAGAGCACACACACAGAGAGAGAGCGCTGCAAGCGCAACGGAGCCGCCATGAACAAGCCCTTCGACGCCCCGCTGTCCGACGTGGAGCCCGGCATCGGCCCGGCGCTGGCCCGCTGGCGGCGCGACTACGCCGAGCAGATCGGAACCGACCCGGCGCTGAGCAACCGCAGCGGCGTGCCGATCAAGCCGCTGTACACCGCCGCCGACTGGCACCCCGAGCGCGAGAGCGCGCTCGGCCTGCCCGGCCAGCCGCCCTACACCCGCGGCATCTACGCGACGATGCACCGCGGCCGCACGTGGACGCAGCGGCAGCTCATCGGCCACGGCACGCCGGCCGAATACAACGAGCGCCTGCTCGACGTGCTCGGCGCCGGCGCCACGGCGGTGTCGCTGATCCCGTGCAACTCGGTCTTCCGCGGCTTCGACATGGACGAGTCGCACCTCGAGCTGCTGGGCACCTGCGGCACCGTGGTCAACACCGCTGCGCACATGGACCGGGCGTTGCAGGGCGTGGACCTCGCCGCGACTTCATGCGCGCTGAACGACCCGAGCCCGTTCACCCTGCTGGCCTTCATGCTGGCCACCGCGAAGAAGCGCGGCACCGACTGGCGGCAGGTCAGCGGCACCAGCAACCAGAGCGACTACCTCAGCCACTACGTCGCCAACCACATGTTCTTCCGCATCGCGCTGCCGGGGGCGCGGCGCATCCTCGTCGACCACATCGCCTTCTGCAACCGCTTCGTGCCGAAGTGGAACCCGATGTCGGTGGTGGGCCAGCACATGCAGCAAGCCGGCGCCACGCCGGCCGAGGCGGTGGCGTTCACGCTGAGCACGGCGATCCAGAACGCCGAGGACTGCATCGCGCGCGGCATGGACCCCGACGCCTTCCTGCCGCGCTTCACGTTCTTCTTCGACATCTCGATCAGCTTCTTCGAGGAGATCGCCAAGTTCCGCGCCGCGCGCCGCATCTGGGCCAGGGTGACGAAGGAGCGCCTGGGCGCGAAGGACCCGAAGTCCTGGCGCTTCAAGTTCCACGGCCAGACCTCGGGCGTCGACCTGACGCGCCAGCAGCCGCTGAACAACATCGCGCGCGTGGCGGTGCAGGCGATGGCCGGCATCTTCGGCGGCCTGCAGTCGCTGCACACCGACGCCTACGACGAGGCCTTGTCGGTGCCGGGCGAGGCCGGCGCGCGCATCGCGGTGGCGACGCAGAACATCCTGCGCGAGGAAGCGCAGCTCACCGACGTCATCGACCCGCTGGGCGGCAGCCACTACGTCGAGGCGCTGACCGACGCGATGCAGGCCGAGATCGAACGGGTGATGGGCCTGGTCGACGATGCCGGCGGCATGTACAAGGCGGTGGAGTCGGGCCTCGTGCAGCGCATGGTCGGCGAATCGGCGCGCCGCTTCCAGGCGCGCATCGACAGCGGCGAGCAGACGCTGGTCGGCGTCAACGCCTACCAGGTCGAGGAAGACCGCAGCGCGCGGCCGATCAACACGCGGCCCGATCCCGCGACGATGCAGGCGCACCTCGAGGACTTCCGCGCCTTCAAGGCGGCGCGTTCGCAAGGCGACGTGCAGCGCGCCCTCGGCGCGCTGGCGCGTGCCGCCGGCGACGCGCAGGACAACGTCTTCGGCCGCGTCGTCGAAGCGGCCGAGGCCGGCTGCACGCACGGCGAGATCTGCGCCACGCTGCGCCGCGAACTCGGTTTCGGCCACGTGCAGGCCTTCGTGTGACACCGTGAGCTTCCTGTGACGGTTCCCGTGACGGTTCCAGTGACGGTTCCTGTGACGAGCACGGTCGTTCACAAGCCCGCCGAAGCCGTGCTGCCCCCGGGCCTGCTGCACGGCGAGCGCCGCGCCGTGGCGCGCGCCATCAGCCGCATCGAGCATGGCGCCGCCGACGCTGCGGCGCTGCGCGCCGCGCTGGCGCCGCACCTGGGGCGCGCGCATGTCCTCGGTATCACCGGTGCGCCGGGCGCGGGCAAGTCCACCCTCGTGCACGCGCTGCTCGGCGCGCTGCTGGCGCGCGGCCGGCGCATCGGTGTCGTCGCGGTCGACCCGTCGAGCCCGCTTTCGGGCGGCGCCGTGCTCGGCGACCGCGTGCGCATGGGCGAGCACGGCGCCCATCCCGACGTGTTCATCCGCTCGCTGGCCTCGCGCGGGCATCTGGGTGGGCTGTCGCGCGGCACACAGGGCGTCGTCGACGTGCTCGATGCGGCCGGCTTCGACACCGTCATCGTCGAGACCGTCGGCGCCGGCCAGTCCGAGGTGGAGATCCTGCGCTTGGCCGACACGCGCATCGTCGCCTGCCCGCCGGGGCTGGGCGACGAGGTGCAGGCGCTGAAGGCCGGCATCCTCGAGATCGCCGACCTGCTGGTGGTGACCAAGGCCGACCTGCCCGGCGCCGAAGCGACGGCGCGCGACCTGCGCGAGATGCTGCATCTGCGCACCCGGGCCGCGGCCGGCAGCGGCGCCTGGAAGGTGCCGGTGCTGCCCGTGAGCGCGAGCCGGGGCGAGGGCATCGAGGCGCTCGTCGAACAGGTGCTGGCGCACGCCGCGGCGGCGGGCCACGCACAGCGGCTGCACACCGACCCCAAGGCCGCCGCGGCGGCGGCGCGCGTTGCGCACCTGGCGGCGGCCGACCCCTGCCTGCGGGCGCTGGGCATCGTCTGCACGCGCGCCGGCCTCGGCGAAGCCGAGGTGCGGGTGACGCTCGGGCCGCAGCACATGAACTTCAACGGCAGTTGCCACGGCGGCGTCGTCTTCACGCTGGCCGACACGGCGTTCGGGCTGGCGGCCAATTCGCACGGCATGGTGGCCGCCGGCATCGACGCGCACATCACCTTCCAGCAGGCGGCCGAGGTCGGCCAGACGCTGCTGGCGCGCGCGCACGAGGTCTCGCGCGGGCGCCGGCTGGCGGTCTACCGCGTCGACGTGACGCGTGACGACGGCCGCCCGGTCTCCAGCTTCACCGGCACCGTCTACGTCACGGCCAAGCACCATGCCTGAGGGCGGTGCCCCCGTGGCGGCCGGTGCTGTTGCAGGGCTAACGATGATGGCCGCTGCGCCGGGGCGACCGAACAATCCGCCGGCCCTGTCGCTGTTCCGGCCGCCGCCTTGTCGATGAACCTGCCCGCGCCCCTGCCACCGCATGCGCCGCTGCTCCAAGCCGAGGGCGTGCACCTCGGCTTCGGCGGCATCAAGGCCTTGAGCGGCGTGTCGCTCACGGCGCGCGCCGGCCAGATCACCGCCGTCATCGGCCCCAACGGCGCCGGCAAGACGAGCCTGTTCAACACCATCTCGGGCTTCTACCGGCCACAGCAGGGGCGCATCGTCTTCGCCGGCCAGGACATCACGCGCGCCGGTGCGGCACGGCGCGCGGCGCTGGGCCTGGCGCGCACGTTCCAGAACGTGGCGCTCTTCCGCGGCATGAGCGTGCTCGACAACATCAAGCTCGGCGGCCACACGCGCCTGGCGGCCAACCCGCTCACGGCGCTGTGGTACCTGGGGCCGGCGCGGCGCGAGGAGATGGCGCTCAGGAGCGAGATCGAGCGCGAGGTCATCGACTTCCTCGAGATCGACCACGTGCGCCACCAGCCGGTGGCCGCGCTCGCCTACGGCCTGCAAAAGCGCGTCGAGCTGGCGCGCGCGCTGGCGATGCGGCCCCAGGTGCTGATGCTCGACGAGCCGGTGGCCGGCATGAACCGCGAAGAGACCGAGGACATGGCGCGCTTCATCCTCGACATCCAGGAAGAACGCGGCGTCACCGTGCTGCTGATCGAGCACGACATGGGCCTGGTGATGGACATCGCCAACCACGTGGTCGTGCTGAACTTCGGCCAGGTCATCGGCGTCGGCACGCCGGCCGAGGTGCGGCACGACCCCGAGGTGGTGCGCGCCTACCTCGGCGAGCAGGGCGCGGCACGGCAGGGCCAGGGCCAGGGCCAGTCGGTGGCAGCATGAACGCCGGCTTCGACTGGGTCGCGCTGGCCGAGTACGCCGCCATCGGGCTGCTCTCCGGCGGCCTCCTGGCGCTCATCGCGCTCGGCTTCGTGCTCATCTACAAGGGCACCGGCGTCATCAACTTCGCGATGGGCGAGTTCATGATGCTGGGCGCCTACTTCTTCTACACCGCGAGAGTGCTGTGGGCGCTGCCGGCGTGGCTGGCGCTGGCCCTGACGCTTGCCGCCGTGGCCGTGGTGGCGGCGGTCATCGAGCGCGCGCTGCTCAGGCCGCTGGCCGGTCAGCCGGTGATCTCGGTGCTGATGGCCACCATCGGCCTGGCCAGCGCGCTGCACGGTGGCGTCGAGGCGCTGTGGAGCGGGCGCAACTACGAGATGCCGGCGCTGCTGCCGCGCAAGCCGTTCACGCCGGGCGAGATCCTCATCCCCGGCCAGGTGCTGTGGAGCTTCGTGCTCGCCGCCGCGGTGATCGCCGCGTTCACGCTGTACTTCCGCTTCTCCAGGACCGGCGTGGCGATGCGCGCCGCGGCCAGCGACCCGCTCACCGCCTGCGTGCTCGGCATCGACGTGCGCCGCACGCAGGCGCTGACGTGGATGTTCGCCGGCATGGTGGGCGCGGTGGCCGGCATCGTGGTGGCCTCGATGACGAGCCTGTCGCCGGCGCTGGGCGGCACGGCGCTGGGCGTGCTGGCCGTCATCATCCTCGGCGGGCTGGACAGCATCGCCGGCGCCATCGTCGCCGGCCTCGTCGTCGGCCTGGCCGAGAGCCTCACCGCGGGGTATCTGGGCGGCAAGGTGCGCGACATCGTGCCCTACGCCATCGTCCTCGTGATCCTGCTGATCCGGCCCTACGGCCTGTTCGGCACGCGGCAGATCGAGCGGCTCTGAGCCGGCGGCAGGCGAAGGCACGCATCATGCGCATCGGCGACTTCCGCGCCAGCTACCAGCACGACGAGTCGCTGTGGCCCACGCGCGTGCAGCGCGCCTGGCTGGCCGCACTGGCGCTGGCGCTGGCGGCGTTTCCGCTGGCCGCCAACGGCTACGTCATCGGCCTGGCCTGCCTGGTGGGCATCCACTGCATCGCCGCCGCCGGGCTCAACATCATGACCGGCTACACCGGCCTCATCTCGCTCGGCCACGCCGCGTTCCTGGGCGTGGGCTGCTACACGGCGGCGTGGTTCGCGCAGCGCGGCTGGCCGTTCTTCCTGACGCTGCCGCTGGCGGGGCTGATGGCGGCGGCCATCGGCCTCGTCGTCGGCCTGCCGAGCCTGCGCATCAAGGGCCTGTACCTTGCGGTGGCCACGCTCGCCACGCAGTTCCTGCTCGTCTACGTGTTCCGCGAGTGGGATTCAGTGACGGGCGGCGTGCGCGGCGTCAACGTGCCCAACGCGAGCCTGTTCGGCTTCGAGTTGCTCAACGACCACCGCATGTACTACCTCATCGTGCCGGTGGCAGCGCTGATGCTGGTGGGCGCGCGCAACCTCTTCCGCACGCGCGTGGGCCGCGCCTTCATCGCCATCCGCGACAAGGACATCTCCGCCGAGGTGCTGGGCATCGACCTCTTGCGCTACAAGCTCGCGGCCTTCGCGCTCGGCTCGTTCTATGCCGGCGTGGCCGGGGCGCTGCTCGGCTACTTCTACCGCGCGATGACGCCCGAGTACTTCACGCTGCAGCTGTCGATCTTCTACCTCGCCGCCATCATCGTCGGC
>JAEUPF010000067.1 GCA_016790425.1 Rubrivivax sp. | reverse complement strand
ACGACGACGCAGATTGCGAGCCTCGACACCGTTGACCAGGTGGCGCTGACGACAGCGCAGGTGCGCGCGCTGACCACGGCGCAGGTGGCGGCGCTGGAGACGGCCGATGTCGCGGCGCTGACCTCGTCGCAGGTGGTGGCGCTGTCGACCGCGCAGGTGCGGGCGCTGGAAACGGCCGACGTGGCGGCGCTCGAGACGACCGACCTCGCAGCGATGGGCACGGCGCAGATCGCCGCGTTCGCCACCGCGCAGATCGACGCGCTCGGCACGACGCAGCTGGCCAATCTCACCACGGCGCAACTCGTCGCGATGAGCACCGCGCAGCTCGCGGCGCTGGGCACGAGCGACCTCGACGCGCTCGGCACGGCCCAGTTCGCGGCGCTGACGACGAGCCAGATCGCAGGCCTGACGACGACGCAGATCTCGAGCCTCGACACGGTCGACCTGGTGACGTTGTCGACCGCGCAGATCCGCGCCCTCACCACGGCGCAGGTGGCGGCCTTCGACACCGCCGACATCGCCGCGCTGACGAGCTCGCAGGTGGCCGCGTTCAGCACGGCCCAGGTGCGGGCGCTGGAGACCGCCGATGTGGCCGCTCTGGAGACGACCGACCTCGCCGGCATGGCCACGGCGCAGATCGCCGCGTTCACCACGGCCCAGTTCGACGCGCTCGGTACCGCGCAGCTGGTGTCGCTGTCGACGGCTCAGCTCGTGGCGGTGACCACCGCCGACATCGCGGCGCTGTCGACTTCCGACCTCAACGCGCTGACGACGACGCAGTTCAACTCGCTGGAGACGGCGCAGATCCATGCCCTGACGACGGCGCAGATCGCGGCGCTGGAAACGGACATGATCGCCGCGTTCTCCACCGACGAGATCCGCGCCTTGTCCACGGCGCAGATCGTGGCGCTGACCACGGCGCAGGTGGTGACGATCGAGACCGCCGACATCGCCGCGATGACGACGACGCAGATCCACGCCTTCGAGACGGCCGACATCGCCGCGATGACCACCGGCCAGATCAACGCGCTGGTGAGCATGACGCCGATCGTGCTGGACCTCGACGGCAACGGCGTGCAGACGGTGAGCGCCGAGCACGGCGTGAAGTTCGACCTCGGCGGCACCGGCCAGGCGCAGCAATCGGGCTGGGTCGGCCGCGGCGACGGCCTGCTGGCGATGGACCTGAACGGCGACGGCCGCATCAACGACGGCCGCGAACTGTTCGGCGCCGCCACGCAGCTGGCCGACGGGCAGCGCGCGGGCAACGGCTTCAACGCGCTGGCGCAGCTGGACAGCAACCACGACGGCGTGATCAACGCCGGCGACGCCCGCTTCCGCGACCTGCGCGTGTGGGTCGACGCCAACGGCGACGGCGTCACCGATGCCGGCGAGCTGCGCGGGCTGGTGGAGATGGGCGTGGCGGAACTGCGCCTCGACCACGCCACCGGCAGCGCGGTGAACAACGGCAACCTGCTCGGCCTGACCTCGAGCTACACGACGACCGACGGCGCCACGCGCGACGTGGCCGACGTGTGGTTCACGCGGCAGCCGGCGCCGGCACCCGAGCTCGGTGAGTTGCTCGCCGATGCGCCGGCCGAGTTGCTCCCCGGCGGTGGTGGCGGCAGCGGCGCGGCCGCCGGCAGCGGCGCCGTGGCCAGCGCCGGCACCGCGACGATCGCCCCGGTCCGCCATGGCAGCGACGACGACTGGCGCAACAACGGGCCGCTGATCTGACCGGCGGGCTCCGCCTGCCGAAGCTGGGGCGGGGGCGAGGGCGAGGGCGGGGGCGAGGGCGAGGGCGGGGGCGAGGGCGAGGGTCTTCGCCGCCCTCACCCCGGTCCTGCCCTGCGGCAGAGGGGGCAGACGGTGCCACTTCCACCGATCGCGGCGCTGCCGCCGCGCGTAGCCTTCGCTGGATGTCCGCCCCCGCGATCCACCTGCATCTCATCGCCTACAACGAGGCCACGCGAGCGAGCATCGGCCCGGGCTGGCTCGTGCTCGACAACCGGGCGAACGAGCGGCCCGACTGGTACGAGTACTGGCCGATCCGCCGCCACCTGCTGGCGGCCGAGCGCGAAGGCAGCCTCGACTACAGCGCCTTCTACGGCTTCTTCTCGCCCAAGTTCACCGCCAAGACGGGGCTGGAGCACGCCGCGGTCTTGCGCTTTGTCGCCGAGCACGCAGCAAGCGCCGACGTGCTGCTGTTCTCGCCGCAGCCGGACATGGGCGCCTTCTTCCTCAACGTGTTCGAGCAAGGCGAGACGTTCGACGCCGGGCTCATCGAGGCCTACGAGGCCTTCCTGGCCCAGGCCGGCCGCCCGGCGCCGCTGCGCCAGCTGGTGATGGACGCGCGCCAGGTCGTCTTCTCGAACTACTTCGTCGCCCGGCCGGCGTTCTGGCGCGAGTGGCTCGGACTCAACGAAGCGCTGTTCGCGGCGTGCGAGAGCCCCGAGCCGGGCGCGCTGAAGCGGGCGCTGACCGTGCCCACCAGCTATGCCGGCGGCGCGCAGCGCAAGGTGTTCCTGATGGAGCGCGCCGCCTCGCTGCTGCTGGCCACGCAACCGCATTGGCGCAGCGTGCCGCACGACCCCTTCGGCTTCGGCTGGAGCACGGCGCGCTTTCGCGAGCACCCGCACGAGGCGTTCATCAGCGATGCGCTCAAGCGTGCCTGGCGCGACACGCGCTGGCCCGAGTACATGCAGGCGTTCGCGGCCGTGCGCGAGCGCTTCATCGCCGCCCCGGCGCTGCGGCAGGCGGCGTGAGGCCGCCGGCCTCTCCTACCGCCACCAGACCTTCACGTCCGGGAAGCCCATCAGGCGGAAGAGGAAGTAGTTCGCCGCCGCCTCCGCCGGGTCGTCGGCGAAGAGCACGACCTCGGCGTAGCGCGGCACGCCGGCCTTGCTGATGGCCGCCCACAAGTCCTTGGCCGGCTTCGGTGCACCGCTGGCGGTGACGAGGTCGGAGAACGGGACGCGCACGACCTTGCCGTCGGGCATGCTGGCCGGCGTGGCGCGGCCCGCGGCAACGTAGACCTTCGGGTACGCCCCACGCGCCGGCGCCGCATCGAGAACGAACGCGTCGCCGCGCGGCTTCGCCGCATAGGGAGCCGGTGCCGCCGGCGCTGCCGTTGCCGGTCCCGTGGCCGTTGCCGGTGGCGCAGGCCGCGCCACCTCGTAGCCGAGTTCGGCCCAGCGTTCGAGCGAATCCGCGAACACCGACACCTTGTTCTGCCCGACGCTTTCGAGCAGCAGGTAGGCGAGCGCGGCCTCCGGCGTCAGGCCGGCGTCGGAGAACACGACGGCCTCGTCGCCCGCCTTCACGCCCGCCTGCGCCAGCGCTTGTGCCAGCCGCGCCGGGCTGCGCGCGTGCTGGCGGAACACCGCGGCCGGGACGTTGACCGCGAACGGCAGGTGGCCCTGACGAAAGGCCTCGGGCGGCCGCACATCGACGATGCTGATGTTCACCACCGAGTACATGCGCAGCATCCGGCTGCCCCAGCCGGCAAGCCAGCGCGACTCGCGCCACTGGAACGGGGCGCTGTAGGTCCACAGCGGCAGCCCCCGCTCGTCGGCCAGCCATTCGCGCTGCGACTCCTTGTACACGCGCACGCGCGGGTAGTCGGCGATGTACTTGAGCGCAAAGAAGGGCACCGTCGCTGCGACGCCGCCGCCGCAGTAGGTGAGCACCTGCTGCGCCGGCCCGATGCCGAGGTAGCCCATCATGCGCCGGATCTCGTCGGCGGACTTGAAGGTCTTGTCGGCGTTGTAGAAGTCGCCGCTGGGCGCCATCACCGCGTTCGGGATGTGCCCGCCGCGATCGAAGAAGGCCGCGCCCCCGAAATGCCAGGCCGGCTCGAGCGCCTCGATGAGTGCCGTGCCCGCGCCCGGGCCCGAAGCGCCGGAGGCTGCGAACACCTCCGGCAGACGCACCCGCACCGATTCCTGCAGCGCCCCGACCGTGATGCTGCCACGCGCCGGCGGCGGGGTTGCCTCCTGCGTGACGGCGCCCGCCACCGAGCGCCAGCGGTGCAGGCCGCCGTCGAGCAGGTACAGGTTCTCCACCGCCACGCCGGCATGCAGCAGTTCGAAGAACAGCCACGGGCCCATCATCGAGCCGCCCTCGTCGTACACGACGATGCGCTGGCCCGGGCTCAGGCCCCAGGATTGCAGGCGCTGTTGCCACTGCGCCGCCGTCGCTTCGCCCGGGCCGTAGCGATAGAGGTCCGCGCCGACGGCGCCCGGAATGTGCGCCGCCTTGTGCGCCGGCGTCATCGAAGCGTCCAGCAGCAGCAGGTCGGGCCGCCCGAGCTGGCCCTTGAGCCACTCGGCGCTGACCAGACGTCCCCGCGGCACGCTGCCGGAGTCTTCGGCGGCGAACGCCGGCCGCGGCGCCCACAGGCCTGTGCCGAGGCCCAAGAGCATCAGGAACGCGAGCCCGGTGGCGCGCAGCATCTTCATCGCAGTCCTCCTCGAAGCGCCATCGCGTCACGATGGCCGGCGGCGCGACGCTACCGCGCGGCGGGCAGGACGCGTGCCGTCATCCGACAGGCTGCAGTTTGGCGGGGCCGGACTGCGCGACGGCGGCACCGGCGGTGCCCAGCCGCGCGATGCCTTCGTGCGGCAGCCGGCAAGGCGGCGCCCAGGGCGGCAACGAGCAGAGCACGCGGCGGCCGGCGCCGAGGGCGACGACGAGCGCCATCGACTCGCAGCCGACGACGCAGGTGCTGGCACCGATGGCCGCGGCGAGCGTGGCGTGGCGGTCGAGCGAGACATCGGCGCCGCGCTCGCGCTGCACGGCGAGCCAGTGGTCGAACTTGCCTGCCTCGTCGGAAGGATGCGGCCTGAGGCGCACGGGCACTTCGGCGGCGATGCCCGCGGCGACGCGCTCGCGCATGAAGTGGTCGAGCGCCTGGAACTCGCCGGGCCTGCCGCGGCCCCAGTCGCTGCGCGCCGGCTCCAGCGCCACCAGCACGCGCGCAGCGCGCGGCAACGGCGCGATCGCGGCGACTTCGGCGCGCAGGTAGAGGTTGTCGAGGCAGCGCACGACGCCGCCGGGGAAGGTGCGGCGGGCGATCGCCAGCGCGTGCTCGTCGGTGACCCAGAACTCGTCGGGCCACACCGTCTGGCCCCCGCGTTCGAAGCGCATGCCGTAGTTGACCCAATGGTCGATCACCGCAGCGCAGAAGATGCCGCGCTCGCGGGCGAGAAGGCGGGCGCGGTGCTCGAGGTCGCTCGCCCAGCCGGTGCCGCTGAGCAGCATTGCCGCGCCGTCGAGTGCTTCGGCCAGCGCCGCTTCGTCCGGCGCCGCCGCCACGGGGTGCGAGCCATGGTTGCCAGCCGCCTCGAACAGGCGCGCTGCCGGGCCGCCCATCACCGGGCGCAGGCTCAGGCCGGGCCGGCGCAACCAGGGCAGGATGACGTTGCAGGCGCCCGCGTCGTGGCACACCACCGCCAGCGGCGTGCGCAGTGCGGGCGTCATGCCGCGGGGCCGCAAGGCAGGCGCGGCGGCAGCGCCGATGCCGGCGCCGGCGCCGGCGCAAAGCGCGCGAAGTGCACGATGTCGGTCGGCACGCCGGCGACGACTTCCTGCGCGACGCGCACGCCTTCGCGCCGCATGCCCGAGCGCTCGGCCACCGCCAGCATCGCCGCGTTGCAGGCGAGCGTGCCGGCGGTCACCTTGCGCAGGCCCGGCGTCGTCAGCAGCCAGTCGGTGAGCAGCTGCCAGGCCTCCAGGCCGATGCCTTGGCCCCACACGGTGCGCTCGCCGAGCAGGATGCCGACGTCGGCGGTGCCATGCTGCAGCGAGCGGTAGGCGGTGAGCGTGCCCACCGGGATCTCGCCGCGCTCGCTGGCGTCGGCCTTGGCGACGCGCAGGCTGGCGAACAGGTTCGGGCTGCCGGCGGCGAAGCCCTCGAAGTAGCGGTGGCAACTGGCGCGTGTGTGGCGGACGAAGCGCTGGTTGCTGTAGCGCACGACCTCGGGGTCGTTGAGCCACGAGACGTACGTGTCGGTGATGTCGGCGGCGGTGAAGGGCCGCAGGCGCACGCGGGCGCCTTGCAGCAGGGCAGGCAGCGGCGTCGCCGGCATCGGCAGCGGCGACGCCGCGTTCACGACCAAGGCCGGCGTCGCCGGCGGCATCCTCGTCATGCCGGACAGGGTTCGCCGCGATGCCGCGCCTCGGCGCGCAGGCGGTCGAGCTGGCCCCAGACCTTGCGGAACGCGGCGACGACCTGGCCGATCGCTTCCGGCCCGTGCGCGAACTGCCCGAGCGCCAGGCCGAGGAAGGTGCGCGCGTGCAGCTCCTCGGCCACCGGGCACAGGCCGGGGCCGTAGTGGATGGTGCGCTCGCAGTAGGGGCTCGCCCATGGGAAGCCGCCGGTGCCGTAGGCCACCTTGTGGCGGAACATCGGCAGCAGGTGCAGGTTCTGGTAGCTGCCGACGATGCCGCTCACGCCTTCGGCCTGCAGCGCCCGCACGACGCGTTCGCGCGGCACGCCGAGCGCGGCCACGTCGAGCTGCAGGCCGTAGATGTAGTAGGCGTGCGTGTTGCCCACGGCGACGCGCGGCGTCTTCAGCCCCGGCAGGTCCGAAAGGCCCGCATCGAGCTGCGCCGCGGCGCGCTGCCGCGCGGCCACGCGCGGCGCCAGCTTGCCCAGCTGCACCGAGGCGATGGCCGCCTCGATCTCGCCCATGCGGAAATTGAAGCCGAGCATGTTGGCCAGGTCCGCCGGCCGCTCGCTGTGCACGACGGCCTCGGCGTGGTTGCGGATCAGCGCCAGGCGCCTGGCATGACGGTCGTCGTCGGTGACGAGGACGCCGCCTTCGCCGCAGTGGATGTGCTTGTGGTAGTTCAGGCTGTAGCCGCCGATGTCGGCCAGCGTGCCGGCCATGCGGTCGAACACCTTGGCGCCGGGCGCCTGCGCGCAGTCGCCGAGCAGCTTCAGGCCGTGGCGGCGGCAGATGTCGCGCAGCGCCGTCATGTCGGCGCTCTGGCCGAAGATGTCCACCGCGATGACCGCCCGCGTGCGCCGGCCGATGAGCCGCTCGACCGAGGCCGGGTCGATGTTGAAGGTCTCGCGGTCGATGTCGGCGAAGACCGGGATGCCGCACCAGTGCACGATGGCCGTGGCGGTGGCCGCCATCGTCCACGGCGTGGTGATGATCTCGTCGCCGGGCTCGATGCCGATGGCGCCGACGGCGGCCACCAGGCCCGAGGTCCACGAGTTGACGGCGATGGCGTGCCTGACGCCGAAGTACTCGGCCGCCTGCGCCTCGAAGGCGCGCACGCGCGGGCCGCCCATGAACGCGTCGCCGGGGGCGCCGATGTAGCCCGATAGCACGCCGCTGCGGATGACTTCGCTCGCCGCGGCAACGTCGTCCTCGCCCATCGTCGCCGGCGGCGGCAGCGGCCGCTCGATCGTCGGCGGGCCGCCGAAGAGAGCCAGGGGGACGGAAGTCCGGTCTTGCGTCATGTCGGCGTCCGGTCAGTGCGATGTCGAAGGCACGCGCTCGGTGAGCGTCGGCAGCAAGGCCGGCGAACGCGTGCTGGCGAAGGCGCCGCTCAGCGTGGTGGCCGGGCTCAGCGTGCTGTTGAAGTCGTCGTCCATCGGCAAGGCGCGCGCCGTGCGGCTGATCCGCTCGCACAGGCGCTGCGCCGCCAGCGCCGTCTCGCCGGTGCTGGCCAGCGCCGTGCCGCGCGTCAGCGCGTCGTGCACGTTGCCCACCGCGGCCAGCGTGCTGGCGAGGTACTCGCCGGCCGTGCGCTGGCCGGCGTCGAGCACGGCATAACCTTTGAAGTGGGGGCTGGCGACGACACGGCGCACGCGCCAGCCGGCGCCGCCGTCTTCCATCGCCACCATGCCGCGCTCGGTGAACAGCTGCAGCTCGAAGACGGCGTAGTCGGCCGCGTGGGCCGCGTTCAGCGTCACCGGCACCCCTTGCTGCGTGCGCAGCAGCGCCGGCACCGTGGGGTCGTCGGGCCAGTGGTCGAAGAGCGGGGCTGCGGCGGCCAGCAGTTCCAGCGGCCCGAGCAGCAGCTGCACCAGGTCCACCAGGTGCGTGCCGTTGTTCAGCACGCCCTTGTTGTAGATGCCGATGGCCGAGCGCACGGCGCCCCAGTGGCCCGCTCGCAGCTCGGCGCTGAGGCGCTGGATGTCCGGTGCCCAGCGGCGGTTGTGGTTGACGGCGAGCTTGACGCCGGCGGCGGCGCAGACGTGCACCGCGGCGGCGGTGTCGGCAGCGCAGCGGGTGACCGGCTTCTCGCAGAAGATGAGCCGCGGGTGCAGCGACAGCGCCGCCGCGATGTGCGCCGCGTGCAGCGGCGTCGGCGAGCACAGGCTCACGACGTCGAATGGCCCTGCTGCCGCGGCCGTCTCGATGCTCGGATAGCCCTTCTCGACCAGCCATCGCTGCATGAAGGCATCGCGCCGCTGGGCCTCCGGCTCGACGCAGGCGACGAGGCGGAAGCCGCCGTGGCGGACGTAGGCGCCGGCGTGCGTCAGCGGCAGCGCGCTCGCCGGCCGCTCGGCGTCGAAGCCGCCGGCGATGTTGCCGCAGCCGACGATCAGCACGCGCAGCTGCTGCAGGTTCATGCCGCAACCTCGCCGGCCGACTGCCCGGCGCCAAGAGCCGCCGCGCCTGCGGCACAGTGGACTTCGAACG
Source organism: Rubrivivax sp. (assembly GCA_016790425.1). Lineage (GTDB taxonomy): Bacteria > Pseudomonadota > Gammaproteobacteria > Burkholderiales > Burkholderiaceae_C > Rubrivivax. The sequence continues at coordinate 33,427 of JAEUPF010000067.1, read as the reverse complement.
CCGCCGGCACGCCCACCGCCGGCGCCGGCGTCGCCGCGCCGCCGTAGGCCTGTGCGTACGACGTGGCCGGCAGCAAGCCCGCGGCCACCGCTTCGGCGACGAACTTCAGCAGGAGCGGGTCGTTGTAGCGCCGCGCCACCAGCTGCAGCCCGAACGGCAGGCCGCGCGGCGAGCGGAACACCGGCGCGCTGATGGCCGGCAGCTGCGCCAGCGTCCACATCAGCGCCGAGTCCGGCGCTTCCTCGACGTGCCGCAGCGGTGCTTCGCCGGCCGTGGCGAGCGTCACCGCGACATCGAAGCCGCGCATGAAGCGTTCGGCCGTGCGGGCGAGCTCGACCTGGCGCGCCAGCGCCGCTTCGTACTCGGCCGGCGTGATGCGCCTGCCCGCCTCGATGAGTGCGTTCATCACCGGCGACACCAGCTCGGCGCGTTCGTGCTCGGCCTGGAAGTAGTACGCCAGCGCCCGGTTGTAGATGGTGGCGTGGACGCGGTGGCACTCGGTGAGCTCCCACGGCAGTTCGGGCTCGACGATCTCGATGCGCGCGCCGAGCGTGCGCCGCGCCAGCCAGCACCAGCCTTCGATCGCCTGGCGCGCGTAGCCCGGCGCGTGCGACCACACCGAAGGGCGCAGCAGCGCCACGCGCCACGGTCGTGCGCTCGCTGCGGTGCTGCGCTCGGCCGGGGCCGCCTGGCGCGCGCGATCGTTGAACGCGGCGTCGCTGATCGGGTAGTCGCGCCCGTGCACGCGCAAGGCGTCGAGCACGGTGCCGAGGTCGGCGGCATGGCCGACGAAGAAGCCCACCGTGTCCAGGCTGTCGGTCGTCTTCAGCATGCCGGTGCGCGGAATCAGGCCGAAGCTCGGCTTCATGCCCCAGGTGCCGGTGAAGCTGGCCGGGCGCACGATGCTGCCGGCCGTCTGCGTGCCCAGGGCGACCGGCACCATGCCGGTGGCCACGGCGACGGCGCTGCCGCTGGAACTGGTGCCGGGCGTGCGCTCGCTCGCCCAGGGGTTGATCGTCTTGCCCAGCGTGTGCACGGCGAACTCGGCCGTCACCGTCTTGCCCGGCAGCAAGGCGCCGGCGCGCTTCAGGTGGAAGACGGCGCGCGCATCGTTGCCCGGCGTGAAGCCGGCCCACAGCGCACTGCCCATTTGCGTGGGGAAATCGGCGGTGTTGAAGATGTCCTTCACCGCGACCGGCACGCCTTCGAGCAGGCGCAGCGGCTCGCCGCGCGCGATGCGCGCAGCGCTCGCCTGCGCGGCGCTCGACAGGCGGTCGGCGTCGAAGGCGACCCAGGCGTGCACAGCGGCCTCCTGCGCCTGCACCGCAGCGGCGCAGGCCTTGGCCGCGTCGTGCGGCGTGAAGCGGCCCGCGGCATAGCCGGCCAGCAGCTCGCGCACGCCGTGGCGGCGGAAGTCGACGGCTGCGCCGCTCATGCCGAAGCCTCGCTGGCGAGCGGGCTCGCGGCCTTCGCGTCGGCGGCGCGCATCTTCTCGATGAGCTGCTGCGGGTAGGGCAGCAGCCGCTCCTCGTTGGGCGCCTTCTTCTCGTAGATCGGGATGACCTTGCCTTGCAGCTCGGGCCGGCGCTGCTTCTCCAGCGCGGCGAAGAACTCGGCTTCGCTGAGGCCGGTGATCTTCAGGTAGTGGTCCAGGCCCTCGGGGCGCACCGCGTCATGCTCGCGAATCAGCTCGAAGGCCTCGTCGCGGCTCAGCAGCCCGGCACGCACGTCGACGCTGGCGTGGAAGGTCGCCCGGCCGTAGCCGCGCTTGAGGTAGCAGGCGAGGTCGTGCACGCCCGGCATCACGCACTCGGCGCTCTTGTAGCGCTTGAAGCTGCCTTCGACCTGCGTCTCGCGCCAGCCGTAGTTGTCGCGCACGAACTCGGTCTGGCGCTCGTCGTCCCAGAAGAGGTAGTCGCCCAGGTGGATGCCGAACACGCCGACGCGCTCGCAGTCCTCGGCGCTGGGCACGTTGAACGGTTCCAGGTCCTTCTCGGTCACGGCCCAGTCGGCGCCGAATTCCTCCGCCTTGCGCACCATCTGGTCGGGGCGCAGCTTGGCGCTGACCTTGGTGAAGTACTCGCGGTCGAACTTGCGCACCGGGTTGAGGTAGCTCGCGCGCCCCGAACTCTCGGCGATGCTCTCGCCCCAGATCAGGAGCGGGATGTTGAAGCGCACCGCCACCTGCAGCGGGAAGGCGCCGACGCCGGCGTGGCAGTGCCAGCAGGCGTCGCCGATGCCGAACAGCGAGTGCCGCGCCAGCTTGTTCACGAGCTTCCGGTTCGGCGTGAACATGATGTGGTCCACGTCGAACTGCTCGAGCGAGTTCATCAGGTTGTACCAACCGGTCTCGCTGAACCAGTTGTGGCTGAAGGTCACGGCCAGCGGCTTCATGCCGTAGACCTTGGTCAGCACGTGCAGCTGGAACGTGCTGTCCTTGCCGCCGGAGATCGGGATGATGCAGTCGTAGTTGCTGCCGGCCCTGGCCTTGGCGTCGTCGAGGATCTTGCGCAGCGCCCGCTCGCGCTGGGTCCAGTCGATGTGGATCTTCTGCTCGGCGCTCTGGCAGGCCTGGCAGACGCCCAGCTCGTCGAAGACGACGCCTTCCTGCGTCTGCGGAATGCAGCAGCGCACGCAGTACGACAGGTGCGCGAACGGCTTGCCGGCCGGCTCGTCGGCGTTCGCGTCGCCCGCGCCGGGGCGTGCCAGCAGGCGGGTCAGCGGGCCGGATTCGGACGCAGCAGGAGACGGGGCAGGGGACGGCAGCGGGGGCATGCAAGGCACTCCGGGAGATCGTTGCAGCGTACCCAGCGGCCGCGCCGGCGATGGCCCGAATCGGGCGGGATTCGGCCCGCTTCTCCGGCTCGCTTGTGCGCGCTCCCGCGGCGCGGATCGGGCCCGGTGCCCGGCGAGCCGGCGCAGGACCGGCGCCCGCAGGGGCACCGGCCGCAGGTGTAAGCTCCCGGCCAGCCGGGGGCTTTCTACTCGCGTCTCGGGCGGGAGACGCGGCCATTGGCGCGAGCGCGGCAGGGCGGCCCCCGATCCTTCCATTGCCCCCGGCGGGCCCCAAGCAGGAGACGGCAGATGAGCAAGCGTGACGTGGTGGTGCTGAGCGCGGTGCGTTCGGCGATCGGCAGCTTCGGCGGCAGCCTGGCGGACATGGAACCGGCCGAGCTGGCCGGCGTGGTGATGAAGGAGGCGATCAAGCGCAGCGGCGCCGATCCCAAGGTCATCAACTACGTCACCGTGGGCAACACCATCCCCACCGAGGCCCGCTTCCCGTACGTGGCGCGCGTGGCCGCCATCCAGGCCGGGCTGCCGATGGACAGCGTGGCGATGAGCCTGAACCGGCTGTGCAGCTCGGGCCTGCAGGCCATCGTGACGACGGCGCAGAACATCCTGCTCGGCGACTGCGACTACGGCGTCGGCGGCGGCGTCGAGAGCATGAGCCGCGGCGGCTACCTGAGCCCGGCGATGCGCACCGGCGCCCGCATGGGTGACACCAAGCTGCTGGACATGATGGTGGCGACGCTGACCGACCCCTTCGGCGTCGGCCACATGGGCATCACGGCCGAGAACCTGGCCGCCAAGTGGGGCCTGACGCGCGAGATGCAGGACGCCTTCGCGGTGGAGAGCCAGAAGCGCGCCGCTGCGGCCATCGCCGCCGGGCACTTCAAGAGCCAGATCTTCCCCATCGTCAAGGAGACCAAGAAGGGCCCGGTCACTTTCGACACCGACGAGTACGTCAAGGCCAACACGACGATGGAGACGCTGGCCAAGCTGAAGCCGGCGTTCAAGAAGGACGGCACCGTCACCGCCGGCAACGCCAGCGGCATCAACGACGGCGCCGCGTTCTTCGTGCTGGCCGATGCCGAGACGGCAGCCAAGGCCGGCTATGGCAAGCCGCTGGCGCGGCTGGTCAGCTACGCGGTGGCGGGCGTGCCCAACGAGATCATGGGCGAGGGCCCGATCCCGGCGTCGAAGATGGCGCTGAAGAAGGCCGGCCTCTCGGTGGACAAGATGGACGTGGTCGAGAGCAACGAGGCGTTCGCGGCGCAGGCGCTGGCGGTGTCGCGCGGCCTCGAACTCGACCCGAAGAAGACCAATCCCAACGGCGGCGCCATCGCGCTGGGCCACCCGATCGGCTGCTCGGGCGCCTTCATCGCCACCAAGGCGCTGTACGAACTGGAGCGCATCAAGGGCAAGTACGCGCTGGTGACGATGTGCATCGGCGGCGGCCAGGGCATCGCGGCGGTGTTCGAGCGCGCCTGAAGGCGCGGCAGCGGGCGGCGCCGTTCCTGCGGGCGCCTGCGGCCTGTTTCGAGAGAAGCGAGAGAAAGCAGGGCTCCGCGGCGCGGGGCCCTTTTTTCGTTCTTGCTTTGCTGCTTTCCGATGGCGCTTGCTAGCGCCCGCCTTGGCCGCTGCGCGGGCGGCCGGCTTCGGCAGCGCTGCTGCCGCTGCCACCGCGCCGCAGCAGCGCCCACAACAGGATTGCGCCGAAGGTGGCCGTGCCGATGCCGCCGAGCGTGAAGCCGCCGAACTTCAGCGTGTAGTCGCCGGTGCCCAGCACCAGCGTGATGGCGGCGAGCACGAGGTTGCGGTTGTCGGTGAAGTCGACCCTGTTCTCCACCCAGATGCGCGCGCCGGCCACCGCGATCAGGCCGAAGACGACGATCGACACGCCGCCCATCACGGCCAGCGGAATCGCCTGGATCAGCGCCCCGAACTTGGGGCTGAAGCCGAGCACGATGGCGATCAGCGCCGCGATGACGAAGGTGGCGGTGGAGTAGATCTTCGTCGCCGCCATGACGCCGATGTTCTCGGCATAGGTGGTGACGCCGGTTCCGCCGGCAGCGCCCGAGACCATCGTCGCGATGCCGTCGCCGACGAAGGCGCGGCCGATCAGCGGATCGAGGTTGCGGCCGGTCATCGCGCTCACCGCCTTGAGGTGGCCGAGGTTCTCGGCCACCAGGATGATCGCCACCGGCGCGATGAGCAGCATCGCGTCGGCGCTGAACGCCGGCGCGGTGAGGTTCGGCGAGCCGACCCAGGCGGCGGCGGCGACGCCGGAGAGGTCGAGCGGCTTGCCCAGGCCCAGGCCGTTGGCGAGCACGGCATAGAGGACGCTGGCGACGACAAGGCCGACGAGGATCAGCAGGCGCTGCGTCATGCCGCGCGTGAACACCGCGACCGCCGCCACGCTGACGAAGGTGACGGCCTGCATCCAGGCGTCGAACGACGTGGGCGCCATGTTCTTCACCGGGATGCCGGCGAGGTTCAGGCCGATCACCGCGACGACCGACCCGGTGACCACCGGCGGCATCAGCGTCTCGATCCACCGCGTGCCGGTGGCCATCACCACGGCGCCGATCAGCGTGTACAGCACGCCGCAGGCGATGATGCCGCCCAGCGCCACGGCGATGTTGGCGTTCGCGCCCTTGCCGGCGAAGGCGGTGGCGGCGATGACGACGCCGATGAAGGCGAAGCTCGACCCGAGGTAGCTCGGCACCTTGCCGCCGGTGACGACGAAGAAGACGAGGGTGCCGATGCCGCTCATCAGGATGGCGAGGTTGGGATCGAACCCCATCAGGATCGGCGCCAGGACGGTGGCGCCGAACATCGCGATGACGTGCTGCACGCCCATCGCCGCGGTCTGCGGCCACGGCAGCCGCTCGTCGGGCGCGACCACCTCGCCGGGGGCGGGGCGCACTTCGCGCCAGCTCAGCATCGAACCCATGGCCTGTCTCCTCCTCGTTGTCGCAGGGGCGCCGCTTTGCGGATGCGCCGCGCAAGCCCGCGCATGGCCGGGCCGCGATGCTCCGGCCGGGCGGCGAGCGCGGCAAGCCGGGGGAACACGGGGTGTGCCTTCCTTCGAGCCGCGACCCGGCTGACAGGCGCTGCGCTCAGCGCCGCAGCACGCCCAGCCATTCGCGCTGCACCGCGCTCATCGCCGTGTCGGGCGTGATGAGCGCTGCTGCCAGCGCATGGCGGATCTCGGGCTCGGGCTCGGGCAACGGCGAGCGCAGCAGCGCGTCGAGCACGCGCCTGGCCTGCTCCAGCGTCTTCGCGTAACGCTCCAGGATCGCGCTGACGCTGGCGTGCTGCCCGGGGTCGTCGAGCCAGCAGTCGTAGTCGGTGACGACGCCCACGGTGGCGTAGGCGATCTGCGCTTCGCGGGCCAGGAAAGCCTCGGGCACGTTGGTCATGCCGACCAGGTGGCAGCCGGCGCCGCGCAGGAAGAAGCTCTCGGCCTGCGTGCCCAGGCGCGGGCCTTCGACGCAGGCGTAGGTGAGGCCGCGGTGCAGCGGCACGCCGATCGACGCGGCGGCGGCCTGCACCGCGTCGACCAGGCGCGCGCTCACCGGTTTGGCGGTGGAGACATGCGCGGCGACGCCGCCGCCGAAGAAGCTGCGCTCGCGGGAGCCGCGTGTCCAGTCGAAATACTGCTCGGGCATCGCCAGGTCGCCCGGCGCCACGCGCTGCACGAGGCTGCCTACGGCCGAGAAGGCCAGCAGCATCGTCGCGCCGGCGCGCTTGAGCGCGAAGACGTTGGCGCGATAGTTCACCTCGTGCGGCAGCAGCCGGTGGCCGGCGCCGTGGCGGGCCAGGAACAGGATGTCGTGCCCGTGCAGGCGGCCGCGCTGCACTTCGCCGCTGGCGCGGCCGAACGGCGTGTCGGCGGCAAGCCGCTCGCGCCCTTCGAGCCCGGGCAGTTCATAAAGGCCGGTGCCTCCGACGATGGCGAGCATGGCGGTTGTCCTGGCGTTGGTTTGCGCGGGCTTTGGCTTGGCGTCGCGGCGGCGGGGGCGGGCGGGCGCCGCCTGCGGCTCGCGCGCGGCGCTTCACGGCTCGGGCAGGTAGCGCACCGACAGCACGCCTTCGATGTCGGCCAGCGTCGCCAGCACCGCATCGGCCACGGGGCTGTCGACATCGACCAGCGTGTAGGCCATCGTGCCGCGCGACTTGTTGACCATGTTGTGGATGTTCAGCCCCGCCTTGGCCATGGTGGTGCTGATCTGGCCGAGCATGTTGGGAACGTTGCTGTTGGCGATGGCCACCCGCCAATGGCTCTCGCGCTCCATGCTGACGTTCGGGAAGTTCACCGCGTTGGCCACGTTGCCGTGCTCGAGGAACGCGCGCAGCTGGTCCACCACCATCACGGCGCAGTTCTCCTCGGCCTCGCGGGTGCTGGCGCCCAGGTGCGGCAAGGCGACGATGCGCGGGTGGCCGAGCGTGGCCGCGCTCGGGAAATCGCACACGTAGCTGGCGAGCCGCCCCGAAGCGAGCGCGTCGTGGATCGCCGCGTCGGCGACCACGCCTTCGCGGCTGAAGTTCAGCAGCACCGCGCCCTGGCGCATCAGGCCGATGTTGCCCTCGTTGACGAGGTGGCGCGTCGCTTCCACCAGCGGCACGTGCACGGTGACGAAGTGGGCGCTGCGCAGCACCTCGTTGACGCTGGCGGCGCGCTTGACCTGCGAGGGCAGGCTCCAGGCCGCATCGACCGTGATCTCGGGGTCGTAGCCGAGCACGTGCATGCCCAGCTTGATGGCCGCGTCGGCGACGAGGCAGCCGATCTTGCCCAGGCCGATGACGCCCAGCGTGTGCCCGGCGAGTTCGAAGCCGGCGAAGGCCTTCTTGCCGTCTTCGACGGTGCGCTCGAGTTCCGCGTCGGCGGCGTCGAGCTTGCCGACGAAGGCGAGCGCCGGCGCCAGGTTGCGCGCCGCCATCAGCAGGCCGGCGAGCACGAGTTCCTTCACCGCGTTGGCGTTGGCGCCCGGGGCGTTGAACACCGGGACGCCGCGCGCGCTCATCGCCGCCACCGGGATGTTGTTGGTGCCGGCGCCGGCGCGGCCGATCGCCTGCACGCTCGGGGCAATGGTCATCGAATGCAGGTCGGCGCTGCGCACGAGGATCGCGGCCGGGTCGGTGACGTCCTTGCCGACGCGGTAGCGCTCGGTGGGCAGGCGCGCCAGGCCGCTGGCCGACACGGCGTTGAGGACCAGGATGTTCAGGCGCCCCGAAACCGTCGACGGGGCGGGCGCGGCATGGCCCTCAGCCATTGCGCGCCTCGAAGTCCTTCATGTAGGCCACCAGCGCGCGCACGCCTTCGGCGGGCATCGCGTTGTAGATCGAGGCGCGCATGCCGCCCACCGAGCGGTGGCCCTTCAACTGCACCATGCCGGCGGCTTCGGCGCCCTTGAGAAACGCCGCGTCGAGCGCTTCGTCGGCGAGCTTGAACGGCACGTTCATCCAGCTGCGGCAGTCCCTGGCCACCGGCGCCTTGTAGAAGTGCGTCGTCTCCAGGTAGTCGTACAGCAGCGCCGCCTTGTCGCGGTTGAGCTTCTCCATCGCCGCTAGGCCGCCTTGCCGCTCGAGCCAGTCGAAGACGAGGCCGGCGATGTAGATCGCGTAGGTGGGCGGCGTGTTGTACATGCTGTCGTTGTCGGCCACGGTCTTGTAGTCGAAGGCCGAAGGCAGCGCCGGGTGCGGCTGGCCGAGCAGGTCTTCGCGCACGATGACGATCGTCAGGCCCGCCGGGCCGATGTTCTTCTGTGCGCCGGCGTAGACGAGGCCGTACTTCGCGAGGTCCACCGGGCGCGACAGGATGTCGCTGGACATGTCGGCCACCAGCGGCACGGTGCCCACCTCGGGCGTGAAGTGGTACTGCACGCCGCCGATCGTCTCGTTGCTGCAGATGTGCACGTAGGCCGCCTCGGGGTCGAGCTTCCAGCTGGCGCGCGGCGGAATCGTCGTGTAGCCGCTGTCGGCGGCGCTGGCGGCGACGTTGACGCGGGCGTACTTCTTCGCTTCCTTGATGCTCTTCCTGCTCCACTCGCCGGTGTCGATGAAGTCGATGCCGGCCTTGCCGCGCAGGAGGTTCATCGGGACGATCGCGTTCTCGGCGATGGCGCCGCCTTGCATGAACAGCACCTTGTGGCTGGCGGGCACGGCCAGCAGGCGGCGCAGCGCCGCTTCGGCATGCTCGGCGATGGCGATGAACTCCTTGCCGCGGTGGCTCATCTCCATCACGCTCATGCCGCTGCCGTGCCAGTCGAGCATTTCGTCGGCCGCCTGGCGCAGCACGGGTTCGGGCAGCGCGGCGGGGCCGGCGCTGAAGTTGAAGACGCGGGTCATGGGAGAAGCCTTCCGAAGCAGGGGGCGCCTGGGGCGCAATGAAGAGACGGAAATGATAGGCCGGCCGCCGCCTCAGAAGCGCTGCGTGACGTAGACCGTGTCGTCTTCGCGCTCGACCTGAACGTCGCCGCTGCCGCGGCGGGCCAGTGCGATCATGCGTGCGTTGCGGGCCAGGATTTCGGCAACGAAGCCGCGCACGCCGCGCGCCCTGGCGTGCTCCGTCATGTGCTGCTGCATCGCGCTGCCCAGGCCGCTGCCCTGCCAGGCCGGGTCGACCAGGAAAGCCGTCTCGGCGAGGTTCGAGGTCGGGTTCACGAAGTAGCAGCACTGGCCGACGATGACCTCGTGCTCGCGCGGGCCGCTCACCGCCACGAAGCCCACCTCGTGTTCGTAGTTGAAGTTGCACAGGCGCCGGATGTCCTCCGCCGACAGCGAGCGCACGCGCCGGAAGAAGCGCGTGTACACGTCCTCCTCGGGCAGCTTGAAGAAGAGGTCGCGGATGCCGCTGGCGTCGGAAGCGCGGGCCGGCCGCAGCATCACCGCCAGGCCGTTCCTGAGCGCGGGGCGCCGCTCGTCCTCCACCGGGTAGGGGCGCATGCTCTGCAGCGTCTGCCCGGGTTCGAGGTAGCCCAGCGCCATCGCCTGCTCGAGCAGCTCGGCGCGGAACTTCGGATGGGCGATCTCGATGAGGGCGATCGCGCGCTCGCGCACCGACTTGCCGAAGAGATAGGCGACGCCGTACTCGGTGACGACGTAGTGCACGTCGGCGCGCGCCACCGTCACGGCCTCGCCGACGAGCAGCTGCGTGCGGATGCGCGAGGTCTCGCCGTCGTCGGTGGTGGCGGCCAGGCACAGGATCGGCTTGCCGCCCCGGGACTGCGCCGCGCCGCGCAGGAACTCGCCCTGCGCGGCGACGCCGCCGTACAGCTCGCCGCCGAACTGGTCGGCGCAGGCCTGGCCGGTGAGGTCGATGGCGAACACCTGCGTGACCGACACCATCTTGTGCTGGGCGGCGATGGTTTGCGGGTCGCACACGGCCTCCATCGGCTGGAAGGAGAACAGCGGGTTGCGGCCGGCGATGCCGAACAGCCGCCGCGTGCCGAAGGCGAGGCTGGTGACGACCTTGCCGCGCTGCTGGCTCTTGAGCCGCCCGGTGACGATGCCGCGCTCCAGCAGCGGCAGCACGGCGTCGGTGATGACGTCGGAGTGGATGCCGAGGTCGCGCCGGTCGGCCAGGTACTTCAGCGCTTCGTTGGGAATGCGGCCCAGGCCGATCTGCAGCGTCGAGCCGTCGTCGATGATGCTGGCCACGTAGCGGGCGATGCGCTGCACCGCCTCCTCGCCGGTGGCGGGGTGCGTGAACTCGGGCAGCGGCGTGTCCACCTCGACGAAGTGGTCGATGCGGCTCAGGTGCACGGTCGAGTAGCCCATCGTGAACGGCATCGCCGGGTTCACCTCGGCGATCACCAGCTTCGCGCACTCCAGGGCCGCGGCCGTCACGTCCACCGAGACGCCCAGGCTGACGTAGCCGAACTCATCGGGCGGCGACACCTGCACCAGCGCCACGTCGACGCGCAGGCGGCCGCGGCGCATCAGCTCGGGCACCTGCGCGATGGACACGGGCACGTACTCGGCGGCGCCTTGCCGCACGGCCTGGCGCAGCTCGTTGACGGCGAAGAACGTGCGATGGCGGTAGTGCGTGCGCACGCGGCCGTCGGCATCGGTGGGCAGCGCGCCGTTGGTGATGAAGTGGATCAGTTCGAGGTCGGCCGGCGGCGGGTTCAGGCCCTCCAGCGCGCGCGCCAGCGTGCGCGGCGTGGCGCAGGCGCTGCCCACGAAGACGTGGCTGCCCGGCTTGATCAGGCGCACCGCCTCCTCGGCCGTGCAGCGGCGGGCTGCGTAGACCTGCTGCGAGGATTCACTCATCGCGGCCGACTCCTCCGTTGTCCTTGGTCTTGTGCCGGGCGCCGCCGGGCAGCGGCATCGCGGTGCCTCGCGCGCCGCGCGACCGGGCCGCGCGGCGGGGGGAGCGCCGATGATATTCGGCGGCCCTGCCGGCGCGGCGGTTGCCGGCCAGGCGCTTCCGGGCGGCCCCGCGGCCGCCCGCTTCAGCGGGTCGAGCCGCGTACCACCAGTTCGGGCGGCAGCACCAGCGCCGCGGGCGACAGCGGCAGCCCGTCCAGGCGCTCGAACAGCAACTGCGCGGCGCGCCAGCCCATTTCGCGCAACGGCGGACGCACCGTGGTGAGCGCCGGGTGCACCAGGTCGGCCAGCTGCATGTCGTTGTGGCCGCTGACCGAGATGTCCGCGGGAACGCGCAGGCCCGCCGCGGCCAGCGCGTCGTAGGCGCCCAGCGCCACCAGGTCGTTGCAGCACACCAGCGCGTCGGGCCGCGGTGCGCGCGCCGCCAGCAGCCGCTGCGTGGTGTCGCGCCCCGCTTCGCGGCTGTACGCCTTGCAGTGCGCGATGCCGCCGGGGCGCCGCCCCAGGTCGCGCAGCGCCTGCTCGAAGGCGAGGCGCCGGCCGTGCCCCGTGGGGAGGTCCTGCGGCCCGGCCAGGTGGGCCAGGCGCTCGCAGCCACGGGCGACCAGGTGCTCGACGACGAGCCTCATCGCCAGCCGGTCGTCGCTGACCACCGAGGCGAGCCGGCCCGAATCGTCGGCGCGGTTGACGAGCACCGCGTTCAAGCCCGACTCGACGATGAAGTCCACCATCGGGTCGCGGCGCACGGCGGTGGCGAGGATGACGCCGTCGACCTGCTGCGCCAGCATGCGCTGGAGCGTGGCCTTCACCGCCACGGCACCGGCGGCATTGGCCACCAGGACGAACGAGCCGCGCGCGGCGGCGTGCGCCTCGATGCCCTGGAGGATCGGAGGAAACAGCGGGTTGGCGATGTCGGGCAGCAGCACGCCGATGGTGTGCGTGCGGCCGGTGCGCAGCGCCGAGGCGGCGCGGTTGGGCCGGTAGCCCAGCCGCAGCGCGGCGCTCTTGATGGCGGCGGCCACTTCGGCGCTGACGCCGGCCGGCCCGGCCGGCGCCAGCGCCCGCGAGACGGTGGAGACATGCACGCCGGCGGCCCGGGCAACGTCGCGGATCGTCACCGCGGCCGTTGCCGGGGGCAGCGTGGAACGGCGGGGCATGGCGGCAGCGGCAACGGTCGGGCAGGCCGTCGGGGCAATCGTTTGCCGATTGTCGCCCGGCGGCGCGGCGGGCCGCCCGTCAGGGAAAGACCGGAGCGGCGCGCAAGCCGGCGCCGGCCCAGAATGGGTACGTGACGCAAACGTTTGCGGCCACGCTGCGGCCTGGCGGCCTGGCGGCCTGGCGGCCTGGCGGCACGCCGGCGACCGGCGCCAACGCACCGCGCGCGCCCCGGCGGCTCGCCGAGGGCCCCGGCGGCGTTCGGGGCGGCCGCCCAGGGCCTCGACGGACACTGAAGCGACATGGCAACCCGCATGGCAACCCGCATGGCAACCCGCATCGCAACCCGCAAGGCAACCCGCATCAAGAAGAGCGAACCGAAGGTCATCCGCCCGGACGACATCGACCCGAACCACGGCTGGGAGCGGCCGCTGCAGGCGCCGGGCCACATGCAGGTGGACTTCGAGGAGCGCGTCAACTTCCGCCGCCTGCACGACTACCGCCTGGCGCGCACGCGCGCGGCGCTGGCGGGCTCGGGACTCGGCGCGCTCCTGTGCTTCGACCAGCACAACATCCGCTACACCACGAGCACCGTCATCGGCGAATGGGCGCGCGACAAGCTCACCCGCTATTCGCTGCTGACGCTCGGCGGCGACCCGTGGATCTGGGACTTCGGCTCGGCGGCGCGCCACCACAAGCTGTATACGCCCTGGATCTGCAAGGACCACTGCCGAGCCGGGCTGCTGGGCCTGCGTGGCGCGGTCGGCGGCGACGGCAAGCTCTTCCGCGCCGCGGCGCGCGAGATCAAGGCGCTGCTCGATGCCGAAGGCGTGGGCGACATGCCGCTCGGGGTCGACGTCGTCGAGGTGCCGATGATGCTGGAGCTGCAGAAGCTGGGCATCGACGTGCGCGACGCGCAGCAGACGATGTTGCAGGCGCGCGAAGTGAAGAACATCGACGAGCTGATGCTGCTGAACCAGGCGGCGGCGATGGTCGACGGTGTCTACCACGACATCGCCGCGGCGCTGAAGCCGGGCGCGCGCGAGAACGACATCGTCGCGCTGGCGACGATGCGCCTCTATCAGATGGGTTCCGACTGCGTCGAGGCCATCAACGCCATCTCGGGCGAGCGCTGCAACCCGCACCCGCACAACTTCACCGACCGCATCATCCGCCCCGGCGACCAGGCGTTTTTCGACGTCATCCATTCGTACATGGGCTACCGCACCTGCTACTACCGCACCTTCAGCGTCGGCCGCGCGACGCAGCCGCAGCTCGACGCCTACAAGCGGGCGCGCGAGTGGATGGACCGCGCGATCGAACTGCTCAAGCCGGGCATCTCCTCCGAGGTGGTGGCCGCCGCGTTCCCCACCGCGCAGGACATCGCCTTCGGCACCGAGATGGACGCGTTCGGCCTGAACTTCTGCCACGGCCTGGGGCTCGGGCTGCACGAGCGGCCGCTGATCTCGCGCCTGAACTCGCTCGAAGAGCCGATCGAGCTGAAGGCGGGCATGGTGTTCGCGGTCGAGACCTACTGCCCGGCCAGCGACGGCGTCTCGGCCGCGCGCATCGAGGAGGAGGTGATCCTCACGCCCAGCGGGCCGAAGGTGATCTCGCTGTACCCGGCGCAAGAGCTGCCGATCGCCAACCCCTACTGACCTTCATTCGAGCCAAGACCATGAGCAGTGAGCGCAAGAGCCGCATCGGATGGATCGGCATCGGCCGCATGGGCTACGCGATGGCCGCGCGGCTGGCCCGGGGCGGCGCCGACCTGACGGTGTGGAACCGCACCCGCGCCAAGGCCGAGCCGCTGGCCGCGCTCGGCGCGAAGATCGCCGGCGAGCTGGCCGAGCTGGCCGGGTGCGACATCGTCTACGTGATGGTGTCGACGTGGGACGACGTGAAGGAAGTGATCGCCGGCCCGCGCGGGCTGCTGTCGGGCCGGCAGGCGCCCGGGCTCGTCGTCGAGTGCTCCTCGATCTCGCTCGAAGGCTCGGCCGAGTTGCGCGAGCTGCTGGCCGCGCGCGGTGTGCAGATGCTGGCTGCGCCGGTGTCGGGCAACGCCAAGGTCATCAAGGCCGGGCGGCTGTCATTCGTCTGCTCGGGGCCGCAGGCCGCGTTCGAGGCCGCGCTGCCGTCGATGCGGCTCGTCGCGCCTGCGGCCAGCTATGTCGGCGAGGGCGAGCTGGCGCGCATCGTCAAGATCTGCCACAACGTCTTCCTCGGCGTCGTGATCCAGTCGCTGGCCGAGATCACGGTGCTGGCGCAGAAGGCCGGCGTGCCGCGCGCCGCCTTCCTCGAGTTCATCAACCAGAGCGTGATGGGCTCGACCTTCTCGCGCTACAAGACGCCGGCGCTGGTGAACCTGGACTTCCACGTCACCTTCACGCCGCAGCTGCTGCGCAAGGACCTCGACCTCGGCCTCGACGCCGCCCGCCGCTTCGAGGTGCCGATGGCGCTGGCCTCGCTGACGCGCGACCTCGTGCAAAGCCTCATCGGCAACGGCCTGGACGACGGCGACTTCGCCAAGCTCATCGTGCAGCAGGCGCGCGCCTCGGGCATCGAGCTGCAAAGCGAGAACGCGCCGGTGGGCGACGGACTGGAGCCTGCGGCCCCGGCGCGCTAGCTCGGCGGCCGCGGCGGGCCCGCTGCGTCCGGCCTGGCGCGCGGCGGGCCGAGGGAAAGCGGCCTCGCCGCGGCACAATGACCCGCCGCGCCGAGACGACAGCGTCGCCGGCGGCGTGCGCCCTGACCGGTCAACACCACCCGAGGAGAACCCAGCCATGAGCAAACCCCTGGTCGACGCCGACGCCCTGATCGACATGTTCGAGAACGCCAGCGCACGCCAGGGCGAGCAGCTCAAGAAGGCGGTCAGCGACGCCACGCTGGCGGCGCTGCAGGGCCGGGCGCTGACGCTGGCCAACATCAAGTCGGCGCTGAAGGGCGTGGCCGAGGCCGCCAGCGCCGGCGCGGCGAAGAACACGATGGCCGGCGTCGACGCCGAGACGCTGCTGGACAAGGCCGTGGCCGGCATGGACGCCGCGGTGCTGAAGGCGGTGGAGGCCAACCGCACGGCGCTGGCGACGCTGGCCACGCAAGGCGCCGACCTGCGCGACAAGCACATGAAGAAGGCGATGGCCGACCTCGACAAGATCGAGGACACGATGTTCGCGGCGCTGAAGAAGGCCGCTGACACGGCCGGCGCGCCGGTGGCCGGCGCCTGGACGCAGGTGCTGGAGAAGATGCAGGCTGGCGGCACGCTCTCCGGCGCCCAGGCCAGCGCCGCCGCCGAGCAGGTGGCCGGCATGGCCGAGCAGATGCAAGGCGCGATGAAGAGCACGCGCGCCGCATCGATGCGCGCGGCGCAGGCGCTGGCCGAGAGCTACACCGCGATGGTCAGCGGCGTGCTGCTGGGCATGAGCGAGGCGCTGCAGTCGGGTGCCGGCACGCCGGCGGCGGGCATGGGCGGCCGGGCCGGCAGCGCGGCGGGCAAGGGTGGCCGCAAATGAACGGCGCTTCGCCGCGCGTGCAGCCGCCGGGCGCAGCGGCGGCGCTGATCACCGGCACCGGGCTGTACCGGCCGCCGCACGTCATCACCAACGCCGAGCTGGTGGCGTCGTTCAACGCCTATGCCGACATCCAGAACGCCAGGCACGCCGCGGCCATCGCCGCCGGCGAGCGCCAGCCGGTGCCGCATTCGAGCGTCGAGTTCATCGAGAAGGCCTCGGGCATCAGGCAGCGCTACGTGATCGACAAGGTCGGCGTGCTCGACCCCACCCGCATGAAGCCGCGCTTCGCGCCGCGGCGCGACGAAGAGCTGTCGCTGATGGCCGAGATCGCCGTCGATGCGGCGAGGAAGGCGCTCGCAGCCGCCGGCCGCGATGGCGGCGAGGTCGACGCGGTGCTGTGCGCGGCGGCGAACATGCAGCGCGCCTATCCGGCGATGGCCTGCGAGATCCAGGCCGCGGTCGGCGCGCGCGGCTATGGCTTCGACATGAACGTGGCCTGCTCCTCGGCCACCTTCGCGATCGAGCAGGCGGCCAACGCGGTGCGCTGCGGCACCGCGAAGTGCGTGCTGGTGGTGAACCCCGAGATCACCTCGGCGCACCTGGAGTGGCGCGACCGCGACTGCCACTTCATCTTCGGCGACGTGTGCACGGCCGTCGTCGTCGAGGCCGCCGACGCGGCGCTGGCCAACGGCAAGGGCGGCGAGCGCTGGCAGGTGCTGGGCACCCGGCTCGCCACGCAGTACTCGAACAACATCCGCAACAACGCCGGCTTCATGAACCGCTGCGAGGACACCGATCCCGACGCGCGCGACAAGACGTTCATGCAGGAAGGGCGCAAGGTGTTCAAGGAAGTGGTGCCGCTGGCGGCGGCGCACATCGAGCACCACCTGGCCGCGCTCGGCCTGGAGCCCACGCACGTGCGCCGTTACTGGCTGCACCAGGCCAACCTCGGCATGAACCAGCTCGTCGTCAAGCGGCTGGTGGGGCGCGAGGTCGGCGACGACCTGGCGCCGATCATCCTCGGCGAGTACGCCAACACCGCCTCGGCCGGCTCGATCATCGCCTTCCACGAGCACCGCGGCGGCATCGCCGCCGGCGACGTGGGCGTGATCTGCTCGTTCGGCGCCGGCTACTCGGTGGGCAGCGTCGTCGTCCGCAAGCTGTGAGGCGGGCCGCCGCGGCGGGGTCGGCATGACGAACGGCGCGGCGCCGGCGGCGTTCGCGGCATCGTTGCGGGCGCTGGCGCTGGCGCTGGCGCTGTGCCTGCCGGCCGCCCAGGCGCAGTTCGTCAGCCCCGGCGCCGACGTTCCCAGCGGCGCCGTGGTGAACCCCGCGGTGGCCGCGGCGCTGGCGCTGCAGAACCTGCCGCGCCCGGCGATACCGCCGCCCGAGCGCGGCGAGGTGGTGCCGGCGCAGGTGGCGCGCTGGCGCGACGAAGCGCGCGCCTTCGAGTACGGCGAAGGCGTGCCGCGCGACGCGTTGCGCGCCGCCGAGCTGTATTGCCGCGCCGCGCGTTATGGCGATGCCGAGGCGCAGTACAGCCTGGCATGGATGCTGACCAACGCCCGCGGCATCGAGCGCAACGACGCCACCGCGGCGCACCTGTTCGCCGCCGCGGCCGAGCAGGGCCACCCGCAGGCGCGCAACATGGCCGCCCGCCTGGGCACGCCGATGGGCCCGCCGCCGCCTTGCCTGCGCCCGCCCGAGGCCGACGGCCTCGCGCAGATCGTGCAGCAGCCGGCCGAACCGGCGCCGGTGCTGCCTGGCCTGCCGGGCGCGCGGCCGGCGGCGCAGGCGCCGGCAAGCGAGGTCTTCCGCGTGCCGCAGATCCCGCGTGCGCTGCTGGAGCGCGCACCGATCGCCGTCTCCAGCTACGTGCAGATGGTGGCCCCGGAGTACCGCCTGGAGCCGGCGCTGGTGCTGGCGGTGATGGCCGCCGAGAGCAACTTCGACCCGGGCGCCGTTTCGGCGAAGAACGCACAAGGACTCATGCAACTGCTGCCCGAGACGGCGCGCCGCTTCGGCGTGCGCAACGTGGCCGACCCGGCGCAGAACATCCGCGGCGGCATGGCCTACCTGCGCTGGCTGCTCGCCTACTTCGAAGGCGACCTGGCGCTGGCGCTGGCCGCCTACAACGCCGGCGAAGGCGCGGTCGAGCGCTACCTCGGCGTGCCGCCGTTCGCCGAGACGCGCAACTACGTGCTCAAGATCCTGCTGTCGCTCAACGGCAGGCGGGTGCACGGCTTCGACGCCAGCCAGACGCCGCCTTCGGGCCGGCTGGCGGCGATGCGCGAGTACGCCTCGGCCGGCGCCGGCGCCGGCGCGGCGACGAGCGGCAGCGCCGCTGCGGGAGCCCGCCGCTGAACGGCCCGCCGCCGGCGGCGGCAGCCGTTGCCGCGGTGGCGGCCAGGCCTGCCGCGGCCCTGCTGCCGATGGTCCTCGGCCTGGCCCTCGGCTGGGGCCTCAACTGGCCGGCGATCAAGATCGTGCTGGGCGAGGTGCCGCCGTTCGCGGCGCGCACCGTCGGCCTGGGCAGCGGCGCGCTGCTGCTGTTCGTGCTGGCCGCCGTGCAGCGCCGCCGCCTCGTGCCGCCGCGCGCGCATTGGGCAGGCATTGCGGGGGCCGGCGCGCTGTCGATCGTCGCGTTCAACTTCTGCACCGCGTTCGCGCAGCTGAACACCAGCACTTCGCGCGCCGCGGTGCTGACCTACGCGATGCCGATGCTCTCGACGCTGCTGGCCTGGCCGCTGCTGGGCGAAAGGCCCGGCCGGCGCGCGCTGGTGGCGGCGATGCTGGGCGCCGCGGGCATCGCGCTGCTGGCGGCGCCGGCGCTGGCTTCGTCGATCGCGGCGCCGGGCGCGAACTGGCTCGGGCCGCTCTTCGCACTGGCCGCGGCGCTGGCCTGGGCGCTGGGCACCATCGTCACGAAGAGGGCGGCCCCGGTGCCTGACCGCGTCGTCGCCACCGCGTGGCAGCTCGCTCTGGGCGGCGCTTGCGGCGCCGTCGCCACCGTGCTGGCCGCAGAGACCTGGCCGCGCACGCTCTCGCCACGGGTGGCGGTGGCGCTCGGCTACCACTGCGTCGTCGCCACCGCGTTCGCCTACGTGCTGTGGTACCGGCTGCTCGACAGCGCCAGCGCGACCGTCTCCTCGCTCACCGCGCTGGCCGTGCCGGTGGTGGGCGTGCTCGGCGCGATGGCGCTGGTGGGCGAACGGCCGGGCGCCGCCGACTGGACCGGCTTTGCGCTGGTGCTGGGGGCGGCGGGCCTGGTGATGTTCAGCCGCCAGCAGCCCGGGGGACGAACTACACCGGGGACGGCGGCTAGCCGCTGAGGCCGGGCGCGGAGGGTGCGGCCTGAAGGAAGGTCCGCCTGGCGCAGGGCTGATCCGCGTGGCTCCTCAGCCGCTCCTCGTCTCCTCTCCACCGTCAGGATGATGGGCGCGGGTTTGTACCGGACGGCCTTCGAGCCCAGCGGAGTCCACTCGGCGGGCGTCGCCGAAAGTTGCAGGCGCACCGGTGGTCGTCAACGCGGCAACGCAGTCCATCCCTCACCAAGGAGATCGAAATGCCCGCGACAATGATTCAGAACTTCTTCCGGCCCAATCCGGGCGTGGACAGCGGTGCGGTCCTCGAGTTGACCAAGGTCGCCGCGCGGCTGTGGACGAGGCACGGCGCGCAGGTCAGCCTGTGGGGTGTGCAGGTCGGGGAGAACGGAACATGGGTCTGGACGGCTCGATTCGATTCCGCCACCAAGATGGGAGCGACGCTGGACGCCCTGAACAACGATCCGGAGTTCCTTGCATTCCGGCGCGACCTGCTCAAGGCGGGGCTGTCCACCTGGGTCCGCGGCAACCAGATGTTCGAGATTCCGCTCTGAGGGCGGCGCCTGTTTGCAGGCTCACATGATGCCGGGCGGCGAGGCAAGGGCGGCTGCTATCGTGCCGCATGCCCACTGAGCCCCTTGCCGCGCAGCCGCCGCTGACGTTCTACTGGCACGACTACGAGACCTTCGGCAAGGAGCCGCGGCGCGACCGCCCGGCGCAGTTCGCGGGCGTGCGCACCGACGCGGCGCTGAACGAGGTCG
The DNA here is from genome assembly GCA_016790425.1 of Rubrivivax sp. Lineage (GTDB taxonomy): Bacteria > Pseudomonadota > Gammaproteobacteria > Burkholderiales > Burkholderiaceae_C > Rubrivivax. The sequence continues at coordinate 13,561 of JAEUPF010000067.1, read as the reverse complement.
GCGAGCCGCTGGTGCTGTACTGCCGCCCGACCGCCGACTACCTGCCCGACCCCGAGAGCGTGCTGCTCACCGGCATCACGCCGCAGGCGGCGCTCGAGCGTGGCGTCGCCGAGTGCGAATTCGCCGCGCGCATCGAAGCCGAGCTGGCCCGCGAAGGCACGGTGGGCGTGGGCTACAACAGCATCCGCTTCGACGACGAGGTGACGCGCCACCTCTTCTGGCGCAACCTGATCGACCCCTATGCGCGCGAGTGGAGCAACGGCTGCGCCCGCTGGGACCTGCTGGATGTCGTGCGCACCTGCTGGGCGCTCAGGCCCGAGGGGATCGAGTGGCCCGCTGGTGACGACGGCCGTGCCTCGTTCGCGCTGGCGCGCCTGACGGCGGCCAACGGCTTGCAGCACGAGGCGGCGCACGACGCGCTGTCGGACGTGCGCGCGACGATCGCGCTGGCGCGGCGGGTGAAGGCGCAGCAGCCGAAGCTGTGGGACTTCTGCTTCAAGCTGCGCAAGAAGGACGCGGTGTGGGAAGAGATCGGTGCCGGGCGGCCGTTCGTGCACCTGTCGGGCCGCTACCCCGTGGAGCGCGGCTGCCTGGCGGTGGTGTGGCCGCTGGCGCCGCACCCGGTGAACCGCAACGAACTGATCGTGTGGGACCTCGCGCAGGACCCCGGCGAGCTGGCCGACCTCGACGCCGAAGGCGTGAAGCGGCGGCTGTACACGCGCGCCGAAGCGCTGCCCGAAGGCGAGCAGCGGCTGCCGATCAAGACGATCCACGTCAACCGCTCGCCGGTGGTCATCGGCAACGTCACGCGCCTGGGCCGGGCCGGGGCGCGCTTCGGCATCGACCTGGCCGCGGCGCTGCGCCACGCCGAGCGCGCCGCCGCGCTGCCCGACCTCTCGGCGCTGTGGCAGCAGGTGTTCACGCGCGAGGCGCCGCCACCCGGCACGCCCGCCACCGATGTCGACGAGGACCTGTACGGCGGCTTCCTCGGCAACGAAGACCGCAGGCTGCTGAACCGCCTGCGCCAGCTCGGCGCCGAGGCACTGGCCAGGCAGGTGGCCGAAGGGCGCGTGGCGTTCAACGACGCGCGCCTGGAGGAACTGCTGTTCCGCTACCGCGCACGCAACTTCCCGACCGCGCTGGCCGAAGAAGAACGCGAACGCTGGCAGGCGCATTGCGCCGCCCGGCTGCACGAGGGCCGCGGCGGCGCGCTGACGCTGGCCGCCTACCAGGAGCGCATCGACGCGCTCGGCGAAGCGGCCGGCGAGCGCGACGACCCGCGCGCGCTGGCGCTGCTGGAGGCGCTGTCGGACTACGCCCTCGAGATCGCCCCGGAGCCGCCTTCGCCGCAGCGCTGAGCTGTCACTTGCGGCCGATGGCGGCCAGCAACTCGCTCATCGGCACCACGCGGCTGTGCAGCGGCAGGATGCGGTCGACGTTGAACCCCAGGCGTTCGATGTTCTGGACCAGGTTCACGTTGTTGGCGTTGGGCACCGGCGGCGGGGGCGTGTTCGGCGGGCCCGGCGTGAAGGCGTCGGCCTCGATGAGCAGGCGCTCCTTGGGCAGCCAGACCATGTGGAAGCCGCTGGCGTGCACGCTGCCTTGCAGCTCGTGGACTTCGATCGTCCGCTTGCCGTCGGCGATGACGTGCTTGCCGCTGAAGCCGACCAGGCGCGGGCTCTTGCCGCTGGTGGCCAGGTGGTCGGGCGCCACCTTGTTGGGGTTGGCGAAGGCGCGCTCGAAGTAGGGCTTGGCGGCAGCGTTGACGACGATCGTCGCCCCTTCGCCGACGGCCGTGCGCAGGCCGCCCGAATGGTCGAAGTGGTGGTGCGAGTTGATGACCGTGCCGACCTTCTTGCCCGGCACCAGCGCGTTGGCGGCGGCGAAGACGGCGAGCGTGCGGCCGTCGTACAGCGGCGCCTCGACGAGCACGATCTCCTTGTCCATCTCGATGGCCACGCTGTTGTGCGAGCCGCCGGCCAGGAACCACACGCCCTCGGCCACCGCGGTCGTCGCCACCGTCTCCTTGAAGGCGCGCACGTTGTCGGGTACGGCGACGTCCACCGGCGTGCCCAGCGTCACCTGTGCCGCGGTGAGGTCGAACACCTCGAACGCGCCCATGTTCTGGCGCATGCGCATCGGGAAGCGCAGCGTGCCGCCGATGTCGCGGTAGTCGGCGAAGGTGGTGACGACGGCGGTGTCGCCGAGCACCGGGTGCGGCTGCGTCGAGTCGATGCGCGCCACGGTGTTGTCGGCGTCCAGCAGCAGCGTCGCGGCGAAGGCGCCGGGCACGGCGAAGGCGAGCGTGTTGTAGGTCTTGCCCTCGACGGTGCGCGTGCCCGAGGTGGCGTTGAACCGCTTGGCCGCCTTCAGCGCGCCGTGCGGCGTGGCCAGCCACAGGTCGTGCTGGCGGGCGGGCACCGCCAGCGGCGCCGCGGCCGCGGCCGTGCCGGCCGTGTTCCACGCGAAGCCCTCGCGCACGAAGCCGACGACGCGCTGCTCGCCCTGGCCCATCAGCGGCACGGCACCGCCGCCGTTGGGTTCGGCACGGCTGCGGCCGTACTCCTCGCGCATGGCGCCGGTGTCGAAATTGAACGCACGCGTCATCACCGAGTAGTTCAGCGCCGGCCAGGTGTTGTTCGGAACGTAGGCCTGACCGAAGGTGCTGCCGCTGCCGCGGGCGGTGACGGTGAGCGTGCTGGCGCCCGCCGCGCCGAGCGCCTGCTCGGCACGCGCGATCAGCGTCGCGGCGTCGGGCGCGGGCGGCGCCGAAGGGCTGCCGGCGCAGGCGGCCAACACGAGCACGGCAACGAAAGCCGCAGCGAACGTGCCGGCGAACTTCGCGCGCGACGAGGGTGAAGGCAGAAGGTGCATGCTGTCCTCGCTCCCGGGGAGCCTGTTGTTGTCGAAGGGACGGCAGGCTTGCACCGAGCGCGCGCGCGTGCCAGCGGGAAAACCGCAAGGCCGGCGATGGAATGCGCGGCCGCCCTCGCACGTCTGGCGGCAGCGCCGCGCCGGCGGCGGAAACGGCAGGGCCAAAGAAAAAGCCCGCCAAGGGCGGGCTCTTTGCAGCAGGGGCGGTGCGCCCGCTCAGTGCGTCGTGCCGTGGTGCTTGCGCGCCCACTCCTGCGCCCACTTGTCGGAACGGGCCTGCTCGCGCGCTCCCATGGTCATGGTCCAGGTGAGGAAGCCGGTGGCGAACAGCAGCGGAACGAGGGCGAGGATGACGGAGATCATGTGCCTTTTGCGCGAGGGGTAGGGTGAGGGATGCCGGGGAGGCGCGGCCGGTCGGGCGACCGCCGGATAGCCGCAAGCGGATATCGGCCGCCAGTGTGCGCAAGCGAGGAATCCCGTGCAGCGCCGGGCGTGATCAACCTCCCACGGCGTGGGAGAACCGGCGCCATTCAGGCCCGTGTCAGCCGCGCCCGGCTGGCCCGGCGTGCCGCGGGCTGCCTTCAGGCGAACCAGCGCGCGCGCACTTCGGCGGGCAGCTGCGCGCCGGTGGCGCTGCTGGTCCGGTGGGCCCGCTCGAGCACCTGCCAGAAGTAGCGGTAGCTGGCGCGGTCGTGCAGCCGCTCTTCGCCCAGCGTGCGGTGGCGGATCGGCGCCCACTGCGCGCGTTCGGCGGCGTCGATGATCTCGACGGCCATGTCCACTTCGGCCACCGTGGGCGCGAAGGCGGCGACGATGATGCGCACCTGTGCCGGGTGGATGCTCCACCTGCGCGTGTAGCCGAGCTGGCGCGCCGCGCGCTGCGCCGCCTGCGCCAGCGCCTCGAAGTTGCGGAACTCGGTGACCACGCAGTGCGAGGGCACCTTGCCGTGCGCGTGGCAGGCGGCGGCGATCTCGAGCTTGGCGCGCAGCACCAGCGGGTGCTCGAACTGCCCGGCGACGCCCATCGCCGACTGCGGAATGGCGCCGCGGTGCGCCGAGACGAAGTCCATCAGGCCGAAGCTCAGCGACTCGATGCGCGGGTGCGCCGCCATCGCCTGCACGTCGACCAGCGCGCCGTGCGTCTCGACCAGCGCGTGCAGCGGCACCATCGCACCGCCGGCGTCGACGATGAGCTTGGCGGCGCGCTGCAGGTCGGTCAGGCCGCGCGGCTTGGGCAGCATCAGGTAGGCCGGCGGCTGGCCGGCCTTGAGCACCGTGGCCGCCACCTCGGTGAAGCAGGGGTGGTCCACCGGCAGCAGACGGACGCCGACGCGGCCGAAGCGGTTGGCCGGCGAGCCCAGCACCTCGGCGATGAGCTGCGCGTGCTCGACCTCGCTGCCCACCGGGGCGCCGTCCTCGTTGTCCAGGGTCACGTCGAACACCGGGCCGAGCTCGCCTTGCAGCTCCAGGCTCTTGCGCATGCGCGACTCGACGCCGCAGTAGTGGTCGCACACCGGCAGCGAAGCGACGACCCGCTCGTCGGGGTCGAACAGCGCGATGCGCGGATGGGCGGCGGGGGTGGGTTCGCTCATGGCGCGCCGCATGATAGGCGTGCAGCCGCGGCGGTTGTCTCCCCAGGCTGGGTTTTCCCGCCTGTTGCGCCGGCGGCAACGCTGGCAGTCTGCGCGCGCCTTCGTAAGGTATGACGATTAGGAGACCCGACGATGTCCACGCCCCTGCGCGCTTCGCGCTCCCGCCGCACCGCCCTCGCCGCGCTCCTGGCCGCCGGCCTCGCCGCTCTCGGCGCCCTGGGCGCGCCGGCGGCGATGGCCCAGGCCTGGAACCCGGACCGCCCGCTGACGCTGGTGGTGCCCTGGGGTGCCGGCGGCGGCACCGATGCGGTGGCGCGGATGATCGCCAACCTGATGGAGAAGGACCTCGGCCAGCCGGTGAACGTGGTGAACCGCACCGGCGGCTCGGGTGTGGTGGGCCACGCGGCCATCGCCGGCGCGCCGCCCGACGGCTACACGATCGGGATGATCACGGTGGAGATCACCATGATGCATCACCAGAAGCTCACCGAGCTGTCGGGGGCGAGCTACACGCCGATCGCGCTGGTGAACCTCGACCCGGCCGGCTTCCAGGTGCGTGCCGACGCCTCGTACAAGACGATGGCCGACGTGCTGGCCGCGGTGAAGGCGAACCCGGGCAAGTTCAAGGCTTCGGGCACCGGCCAGGGCGGCATCTGGCACCTGGCGCTGGCCGGCTGGTTGCGCGACGCGAAGGTCGACCCGGCGGCCGTGCCGTGGGTGCCGAGCAACGGCGCTGCGCCGGGGCTGCAGGACCTGGTGGCCGGCGGCGTGGAGTTCGTGCCGTGCTCGCTGCCGGAGGCGCGCTCGCTGATCGAAGCGGGCAAGGTGAAGTCGCTGTCGGTGATGGCCACGCAGCGCGCGGCGTTGTTCCCCAACGTGCCGACGCTGAAGGAAGCCACCGGCTCCGACTGGGCCACCGGCGCCTGGCGCGGCATCGCGGCACCCAAGGGCCTGCCGGCCAACGTGGCGGCGCGCCTGGAAGCCTCGGTGAAGAAGGCCTACGACAGCAAGGAATACAAGGACTTCATGGCCCAGCGCGGCTTCGGCCTCTTGTGGGGTAACGGCAGCGAGTTCGCCGCCTTCATGGCCAAGGCCGACGCCGACATGAAGGCGGTGATGACGGCCGTGGGCCTGGCCAAGTAGCGCCGGGCGGACGCGCGCCGGTGTCGCAGCGAACGGACCGCGCGGTCGGCGCCGCGCTGGCCGCCCTCGGCGCGCTCGTCGTTTGGACGGCGCGCGCGTTTCCGGCGGTGCCCGGGCAGAAGGTCGGCGCCGGCTTCCTGCCCACGCTCGTCGGCGCCGGCCTCGCGGTGTGCGGCGTGCTGCTCGTGCTGCGGCGCTCGCGCGGCGCTGCCCAGGCGGACGTTCAGCCCGGCGCGCCGGCACCCGTGCCGCCGGTGCGCTACGCCGCCGCGGCGATCGTGCTCGCTTCGCTGCTGGGCTACCTGCTGTTCGCCGACCGCCTGGGCTTCCTGCTCGTCGCGCCGCTGATGGTGCTGGCCGGCTGCCTGGCCTTCGGCACCAGCTGGCGCGCGGCGCTGCTGTGGTCGATCGGCGGCACCCTCGTCGTGCACTTCGTGTTCTACAAGCTCTTGCGCGTGCCGCTGCCGTGGGGCGTGCTGCGGCCGTTCTACTGACCTGCGCGCGAGGCCGCAGCCGATGGATGCCGTCGTCACCGCTTTCGGGCTCGTCTTCGAGCCCTACGTGCTGCTGGTGATCCTTTTCTCGGCGGTCTTCGGCCTCTTCGTCGGCGCCATCCCCGGCCTGACGGCGACGATGGCCACGGCGCTGCTGGTGCCGGTGACGTTCTTCATGCCGCCGGTGCCGGCGGTGGCGGCGATCGTCACCGCCACGGCGATGGCCATCTTCAGCGGCGACATCCCCAGCGCGCTGCTGCGCATGCCGGGCACGCCCGCCAGCGCCGCCTACACCGACGAGGCCTACCTCATCACCCGCAGCGGCCGGCCCGAGCTCGCGCTCGGCTCGGGGCTGGTGTTCTCGGTGCGGGGCGGCATCTTCGGCGTGCTGGTGCTGATCGTCGCCGCGCCGGCGCTGGCCGAGGTGGCGCTGAAGTTCAGCTCGTTCGAGTATTTCTGGCTCGTGCTGCTGGGGTTGTCGTGCGCCGTGTTCATCGCCGGCAGCGACCCACTGAAGGCGATCGTCTCGCTGCTGCTGGGCCTGCTCGTTTCCTGCGTCGGGCTGGACAACCCGGCCGGCGCGCCGCGCTACACCTTCGGCAACGCCGAGCTGACCGGCGGCATCTCGATGATCCCGCTGATGATCGGCATGTTCGCGATCTCCGAGGTGCTGCGCTACAGCCTGGCCAGCGAGCGCGCGGTGATGGTGGTGGAACGGCCGTTCGGCAACGTCTTCGCCGGCATGTGGGCGCTGCTGAAGAAGTACCCCGTGCAGCTCCTGCGCGGATCGGCGCTCGGCACGGCGATCGGCGCGCTGCCCGGCGCCGGTGCCGACATCGCGGCGTGGATGTCGTATGCGATGTCGAAGAAGTTCTCCAAGGAGCCGGAGAAGTTCGGCACCGGGCATGTCGAGGGCATCGTCGAGTCGGGCGCGGCGAACAACTCCGCGCTCGGCGGCGCCTGGATCCCGGCGCTCGTGTTCGGCATCCCGGGCGACTCGATCACCGCCATCGCCATCGGCGTGCTGTACCTGAAGAACATGAACCCGGGCCCGACGCTGTTCGTGCACAACCCGCAGAACATCTACGCCGTCTTCATCGTCTTCATCCTGGCGCAGCTGCTGATGCTGCCGCTCGGCTGGGCGGCCATCAAGGCGGCCAAGCAGCTGCTGCGCATCCCGGGTTCGGTGCTGATGCCGCTGATCCTGCTCTTCTGCGTCGTCGGCAGCTTCGCGATCAACAACACCGCCTTCGGCGTCGTCATCATGCTCGTGGCCGGCGTGGTGGCGTTCTTCATGGAGCGCTTCGGCTTCCCGATCGCGCCGACGATCCTGGGCGTGGTGCTCGGCACGATGCTCGAGGAGAACTTCTTCGCCAGCCTGGTGAAGGCCGACGGCAGCGTCGCCGCCTTCTTCGAGCGGCCGATCGCCGGCGCTCTGGGCGCGCTGACGCTCGTCGTGTGGTTCTGGCCGCTGCTGCGGCGACTGCTCGGCCGCAGCCGCGCCGCGGCGGCCCGGGCGTGACGCAATTGCGCCAATCGCGCCTGCTCTGACCTCCGGAAGCGAAGCCGGCGCGAAACCCGGGGGCATTGCACGACGCGCGCCGGGCCGCCGTCGTCGCACATGGTGCAAGATTGCCGGGCTCGGCCTTCGCGGACCGGGCCCACAGGGAGCTGCCGCCCGGTCGGCGGCAGGCACACCGGTTGCTCCACGGCCGGGGCTCACGACCAGCACCAATCCAGCGATGAAAGCAGCACCGATCCGCAAGGCCGTCTTCCCCGTGGCGGGGCTGGGCACTCGTTTCCTGCCGGCCACGAAGGCGCAGCCCAAGGAGATGCTGCCGGTCGTCGACAAGCCGCTGATCCAGTACGCCGTCGAGGAGGCCTACGCCGCCGGCGTGCGGCAGATGATCTTCGTCACCGGCCGCCACAAGCGCTCGATCGAGGACCACTTCGACCTGACGTGGGAGCTGGAGCAGGCGCTCGAGGAAGCGAACAAGCAGGATCTGCTGGCGCTGGTGCGCAAGGTCAAGCCCGACGACATGGACTGCGTCTACGTGCGCCAGGCGCAGGCGCTGGGCCTGGGGCACGCGGTGATGTGCGCGCACCGGCTCGTCAACGGCGACCCGTTCGCGGTGCTGCTGGCCGACGACCTGATGATCGGCGAGGTGCCGGTGCTGGCGCAGATGGTGCAGCAGTACGAGAAGTGGGGCACCTCGATCCTCGCCGTGCGCGAGGTGCCCAAGGACCAGACGCGCCGCTACGGCATCGTCGACGGCGTGCCGGTCGACGACGTGACGGTCGAAGTGCGCCGCATCGTCGAGAAGCCGGCACCCGAAGTGGCGCCGTCGCGGCTGGGCGTGGCCGGGCGCTACATCCTGACCCCGGCGATCTTCCAGGAACTGGCCAACAACGTGCGCGGTGTCGGCGGCGAGATCCAGCTCACCGACGGCATCGCCGCGCTGCTCAAGCGCGAGAAGGTGCATGCCTATCGCTACGAAGGCACGCGCTACGACTGTGGCAGCCGCGAGGGCTTCCTCGAAGCCAACGTCTCGCTGGCCCTGACGCACCCCGAACTGGGGCCGGCGTTCCGCGAGTTCCTGAAGCAGCAGATCGAGCTGCAGATCCGCTGAAGCGGGCGGTCCGGCGCGGCCTCACCCGCGGCCGCCGCGCCACCCGCTTCGCTTCACGCGTTCACAACGAACGCCACAGCAGGCTGGCGCCGCTGGCGACGAGCATCAGCCACACGCCCTGGCGCACTCGCGCCGCGGGCAGCTTCGCGTGCAGGCGGCTGCCGGCAAAGTAGCCCAGCGCCGCCCCCGGCGCCAGCGCCAGCGACGTGGCCAGGAGCCCGGGCTGCGCCAGCAGGCCGTTGCCGAGGAAGAGCGCGCCGCGCACCAGCGCCGCGCCGAGGATCAGCGTGGCGATGCTGGCGCGCAGCCGCGCCGGGTCGTGCACGCGGCGAGCCAGGTACAGCGTGTACAGCGGCCCGCCGCTGCCGAACAGGGCCGAGAAGACGCCGCCGGAGAGGCCCACCGGCAGCGCCCAGCGCGGCGACGCCGGTGCCTGCGCGGCAGCGCCCTGGCGCGTGCCGTACAGGCTCCACAGCGCCACCGCCAGCACGAAGCCGCCCAGCAGCGCCAGCAGGATGCGGTCGTTGGCCTGCGCCAGCACGGTGGCGCCGACGAACATGCCCGTCAGAAGCCACGGCAGCAGGCGCAGCAGTTCGCGCCCTTCGACCAGACGGCGGTTGCGCAGGCCGAGGAACGAAGCCGCGGTGATGTCCAGCGCCAGCATCATCGGCACCGCGAAGCGTAGCGGCACGAAGTGCGCCGCCAGCGGCAGCGCCACGATGTTGGCGCCGAAGCCGCCGAAGCCGAACAGGGTGTAGCCCAGCGAGACCGCGGCGATCATCGCCGCGAGGTCGGGCCAGGGCAGGTCGAGCGGCACCGCGACGCCGGCAGGCCCAGGTGCTGCCCGCGCGCTTCAGACCAGGTGCTTGACCCCGTCGCGCTCGGCCAGCAGTTCGGCCAGCGTCTTGTCGATGCACTGCTGCGAGAAGGCGTCGATCTCCAGGCCGGCGACGATGCTGTACTTGCCGCCCTCGGTGGTGACCGGGAAGCCGAACATCACGTCCTTCGGGATGCCGTATTCGCCGTTGCTCGGCACGCCCATCGTCACCCATTCGCCCTTCGTGCCGAGCGCCCAGTCGTGCATGTGGTCGATGGCGGCGTTGGCGGCGCTGGCCGCCGAGCTGAGGCCGCGCGCCTCGATGATGGCGGCGCCGCGCTTGCCCACGGTGGGCAGGAAGACGTCTTTGTTCCACGCCTGGTCGTTGATCATCGCCTTGACGCTGGCGCCTTCGATGGTGGCGAAGCGGTAGTCGGCGTACATCGTGGGCGAGTGGTTGCCCCACACCGCGAGCTTGCGGATGGCGGCCACCGGCTTGCCCGTCTTCGCCGCCACCTGGCTCAGCGCCCGGTTGTGGTCCAAACGCAGCATCGCGGTGAAGTTCTCGCGCGGCAGCGAAGGCGCGCTCTTCATCGCGATCCAGGCGTTCGTGTTGGCGGGGTTGCCGACGACGAGCACCTTGACGTTGCGGCTGGCGCTCTTGTCCAGCGCCTTGCCTTGGGCGGTGAAGATCTGCGCATTGGCCGCCAGCAGGTCGGCGCGCTCCATGCCCGGGCCGCGCGGGCGCGCGCCCACGAGCAGCGCGTAGTCGGTGTCCTTGAAGCCGGCCTCGGGCGAGCTGTGCGCTTCCATGCCCGCCAGCAGCGGGAAGGCGCAGTCTTCGAGTTCCATCATCACGCCCTTGAGCGCCTTTTGCGCCTTCTCGTCGGGGATCTCGAGCAGTTGCAGGATCACCGGCTGGTCCTTGCCGAGCATCTCGCCGCTGGCGATGCGGAACAGCAGCGCGTAACCGATCTGGCCGGCGGCGCCGGTGACGGCGACGCGAACGGGCTTCTTGCTCATGGCAGGACTCCTGGAGGAAGAAAGAAGGAAGGGCATTGGCGCTCGGGTTGGCGCTGGCCGAACGCGGCGCGCGCGAGGCGCCTGTCGATGGGGCCGGGATTCTACTGACCGGCCTGACGCGACTCTTATGTCTTATGCAGGACCAGAGGGCGCATGCGCGACAATCGCGGCATGGCCCAGGGTGCCGCACCTCCCGCGTCGAGCGCGACGAGCGCAATGCCTGTTTCGCCCGCGCCACGGCAGCCGCGTGAGGCTTCGCTGGCGGGCTTGCCTGCGGCTTCTGAAGCGTTGCCCGAGTACGTGCCGCTGTACCAGCAGATCAAGTCGCTGCTGCTGCGCAGCCTCCAACTGGGCGAGTGGCAGCCGGGGCAGCCGATCCCCAGCGAACACGAGTTGGCGGCACGCTACAAGGTCAGCCAGGGCACCGTGCGCAAGGCCATCGACGCCCTGGCCGCGGAGAACCTGCTCGTGCGCCGCCAGGGCAAGGGCACCTTCGTCGCCACGCATGCCGAAGAAGGCACGCGCTACCGCTTCCTGCGCCTGGCACGCGATGTCGGCGGGCCGCCGCCGGCGCTCGATCGGCGGCTGCTCGACTGCCGGCGCATGCGCAGCAGCGAGGAAGTGGCGCGCGCGCTGCAACTGGCACCCGGCGAGCCGGTGGTCGAGGTGCGCCGGCTGCTGCTCGAAGGCGAGCGGCCGGTGGTGCTGGACGACCTGTGGCTGCCCGGCGCGGCGTTCAAGGGGCTGGATGCCGCGAAGCTGGAGCAATGGCGCGGGCCGCTGTATCGCCTGTTCGAGGCCGAGTACTCGGTGCGCATGATCCGCGCCGAGGAGCGCATCCGAGCCGTGCCCGCCAGTGCGGAAGCGGCGGCGCTGTTGCGGCTGCCGCAAGGCACGCCACTGCTTCAGGTGGAGCGGCGCTCGTTCACCTACGGCGACCGCCCGGTCGAACTGCGCCGCGGCCTCTATCACACGGCGAGCCATCACTATCGCAACGAGTTGAGTTGATGTTGCCGTCCCGCGTGCCGGGCGCGGCAGCGCTGCAACGCCGCGCGGCGGCGGCGGCCGGCGTCGAGGCTTCGCGTAAGCCTGCTGCGTTGCAATAGACTTCATCGGTTTGCGCGCCGCCGGCACTGCCGGCGGCCGGCCACCGAACCGGCTTGGCGCGAACCACCAGCAAGCGAGGAACATCCAGCATGGCAGACAGCTCCCCGATGGGCGCCAACGGTGCCGGCGCGCGCGGCCGCGCCGCCGCCCGGCCGGGCCCGATGCGCCTCATCGACGCGCTCGGCTACCGGCTGCCGCTGGCCGGCGTGGTGTCGATCCTGCATCGCGCCAGCGGTGCGCTGATGTTCCTGCTGCTGCCCTTCGTCGTCTGGCTCTTCGACGTGACCCTCACGTCCGAGGTCAGCTACGAGCGCTTCCGGGCCGCCTACGCGGCGGGGTTCCGCTTCTTCCCGGCCTGGGCGGTGAAGCTGATGACGCTGGCGCTGATCTGGGCCTACCTGCACCATGCGATTGCCGGCGTGCGCCACCTGTGGATGGACGCCACGCACAGCGTCAGCAAGGAACAGGGCCGCGTGTCGGCCATCGTCACGCTGGCGGCGAGCCTGGCACTGACGCTGGTGCTGATGGGCAAGCTGTTCGGCTGGTACTGAGCGGCAGGCCTGCAAGAAGCGACCGAATCGGCGGTGAACACATGGCGGTGAACTACGGATCCAAGCGCGTCGTCGTCGGCGCCCACTATGGCCTGCGCGACTGGTTGAGCCAGCGCTTCACGGCGGCGCTGATGGCGCTGTTCACCCTGGTGCTGCTGGTGCAGCTGCTGCTGCCCGGCGAGCTGGGCTACGACCGCTGGGCCGGCATCTTCTCGGCGCAGTGGATGAAGGTGCTCACCTTCACGGTCATCGTGGCGCTGGCCTGGCACGCCTGGGTGGGCATGCGCGACATCTGGATGGACTACGTGAAGCCGGTGGGCGCGCGCCTCACGCTGCAGGTGCTGACGATCGTGTGGCTGCTGGGCCACGCGGGCTGGATGGTGCAGGTGCTGTGGAGACTGTGAAAGTGACCAACCTTCCCAAGCGTCGTTTCGATGTCGTCGTCGTCGGCGCCGGCGGTTCGGGCATGCGCGCTTCGCTGCAGCTGTCGCTGGCGGGGCTCAACGTGGCCGTGCTGTCCAAGGTGTTCCCCACGCGCAGCCACACCGTGGCCGCGCAGGGCGGCATCGGCGCCAGCCTGGGCAACATGGCCGAGGACAACTGGCACTACCACTTCTACGACACCGTCAAGGGCAGCGACTGGCTCGGCGACCAGGATGCCATCGAGTACATGTGCCGCGAGGCGGGCCGCGTCGTCTACGAACTCGAGCACATGGGGATGCCGTTCGACCGCAACCCCGACGGCACGATCTACCAGCGCCCGTTCGGCGGCCACACCGCCAACTACGGCGAAAAGCCGGTGCAGCGCGCCTGCGCCGCCGCCGACCGCACCGGTCACGCGATGCTGCACACGCTGTACCAGCAGAACGTGCGCGCGAAGACGAACTTCTTCGTCGAGTGGATGGCGCTGGACCTGATCCGCGACGCCGCCGGCGACGTGCTCGGTGTCACCGCGCTCGAGATGGAGACGGGCGAGGTCTACATCCTCGAGGCCAAGGTCACCCTCTTCGCCACCGGCGGGGCCGGCCGCATCTACGCCGCCAGCACCAACGCCTTCATCAACACCGGCGACGGCCTGGGCATGGCGGCGCGCGCCGGCGTGCCGCTGCAGGACATGGAGTTCTGGCAGTTCCACCCCACCGGCGTGCACAACGCCGGCGTGCTGCTGACCGAGGGCTGCCGCGGCGAGGGCGCCATCCTGCGCAACAGCAACGGCGAGCGCTTCATGGAGCGCTATGCGCCCACGCTGAAGGACCTGGCGCCGCGCGACTTCGTCAGCCGCTGCATGGACCAGGAGATCAAGGAAGGGCGCGGATGCGGTCCGAACAAG
>JAEUPF010000029.1 GCA_016790425.1 Rubrivivax sp. | reverse complement strand
CGGCATGGGCTTGGGATTTTCCCGGGGCGCCGGCGCGCCCGGCTGTGGCCGCTTGCGTGCGGCGTTAGGGGCTCGTTAGGCATTGCAACGCATTGCTACGCTTGCCGGCGCGGCCGGCGATGCACGCGGCGCGGGCGAGGGCGGCCCGGCGCTGCCGGTGCCGGGCGCAGCGGGGCGCAGCAAGGTGCAGCGACGCACAGCGACGCACAGCGAGGCACGGCGCGGCGCACCGTGCCTCCGTCAGGGCCTGCGTCCTCGGCGGGTACCATCCCGCCCGATATCGAAACGCAGCGGCCGCGCGCGGCGCGGTCAGAGGTGAAGCGGCTCATGGCCATGGACGCGGTGGACTACGAGATCAAGGGCGCCGAGATGCAGTACGTCGAGGTCGAGCTCGACCCCGGCGAGGCGGCTGTCGGCGAGGCCGGCAGCATGATGTTCATGGACGCCGGCATCGCGATGGACACCGTGTTCGGCGACGGCAGCGGCGGCGGCGGCGGGCTGCTGGGCAAGCTGCTCGGCGCGGGCAAGCGGCTGATCACCGGCGAGTCGCTCTTCACCACCGTCTACACCAACCAGGCTTCGACCCGGCAGCGCGTCGCGTTCGCCGCGCCCTACCCGGGCAAGATCCTGGCGATGAACCTCGCCCAGCTCGGCGGCATGCTCATCTGCCAGCGCGACGCCTTCCTGTGCGCGGCGCGCGGCGTGTCGCTCGGCGTGGCGTTCCAGCGCAAGCTCTCGACCGGCTTCTTCGGCGGCGAGGGCTTCATCATGCAGAAGCTCGAAGGCGACGGGCTGGCCTTCGTGCATGCCGGCGGCACCATCGCCCGGCGCGAGCTGGCCGCGGGCCAGACGCTGCTGGTCGACACCGGCTGCGTCGTCGCCTACACCGCGGGCGTGAGCTTCGAGATCCAGTACGTGGGCAAGGTGAAGACGGCGCTCTTCGGCGGCGAGGGCCTGTTCTTCGCGAAGCTGAGCGGCCCGGGCACGCTGTGGCTGCAGAGCCTGCCGTTCTCGCGCCTGGCCTCGCGCGTGTTCGCAGCCGCACCGCAGATGGGCGGCGGGCGCAGGGAAGAGGCGGGGCTCGGCGGCCTGCTGCCCGCGGGCGGCCTGCTCGGCGGCGTGCTCGGCGGGGACGACGAGTGATGCGGCGGCGAAGCTGGCTCGCGCTTGCCGCCGCGGCCACGGGCGCCGGCGCGCTCGCCGGCGGCGGCAACGCCGGCGCGCAGGCGCCGGCCGGTGCTGCCGCCGCACCGGCGCGCGCGCCGCGGCCGATCTTCGTGCTCAACTCGCTCGACGCCGACGTGAGCATCATCGACCCGCAGACCTGGCGCGTCGTCAAGCGCGTGCCCACCGGCAAGGAGCCGCACCACCTGTACCTGACGCCCGACGAGAAGAGCGTCATCGTCGCCAACGCGGCGGGCAACACGCTGACCTTCTTCGACCCCGCGAACGGCGAGGTGCAGCGCACGCTGCGCAACATCGCCGACCCGTACCACCTGCGCTTCTCGCCGGACATGAAGTGGCTGGTCATCGCGGCGAACCGGCTCGACCATGTCGACATCTACCGCTGGAACCCCGCGGCCGAGCCGCCGCTCGCGCTGGCGCGCCGCCTGCCGGCCGGCAAGGTGCCCAGCCACCTGGCCATCGACAGCGGCAGCAAGACCGTCTACACGAGCTTGCAGGACAGCGACGAGCTGATGGCCATCGACCTGGCGACGCAGCAGCCGCGCTGGACCGTGAAGGTGGGCAAGACGCCGGCGGACATCTTCCTCACCGCCGACGACCGCACGCTGCTGGTGGGCCTCACCGGCGACAGCTTCGTCGAGGCGTGGGACGTGAGCGGCGCCGTGCCGCGGCTGGCCAAGCGCATCGCCACCGGCGAGGGCGCGCACGCCTTCCGCGCCAAGGGCGACCGGCGGCACGTGTTCGTCAGCAACCGCGTGGCCAACACGCTGAGCCTGATCGACACGCAGACGCTCACCGTCGTCGCGGAACTGCCCGGTCCGGGCGGGCCCGACTGCATGGAGGTCATGGCCGACGGGCGCACGCTGCTGGTCTCGTCGCGCTGGGCGCGCAAGCTGACGGTGATCGACGTGGCGACGCGCCAGGTGGTGCGCCAGGTCGAAGTCGGCCGTTCGCCGCACGGGGTGTGGACGCTGGACCATGCGCCGCGGCAATAGGCGCCGGGCGAGGCGGCTGCTCGGTGCAGCGGCAGCGCTCGCCGCCGCGACCCTCATCCCGGCCCCCGCGCCGGCCCTGGCAATGGCAACGGCGGCGGCGGCGGCAGCAGCGGCAGCGGCAATAGCGCCGGGCTGCGACAAGCCGGTGTACCTCACCTTCGACACCGGCCACATGGGCGTGGCGCCGCTGGTGGCCGAGGTGCTCCGGCGTCAGCAGGTGGCGGCGACGTTCTTCCTCGCCAACGAGCCCACGCTCACGGGCGGCGGCAGCCTCGACGCGCAGTGGGCGCCGTGGTGGAAGGCGCGCGCCGACGAAGGCCACGCCTTCGGTTCGCACACCTGGGACCACGACGTGTGGCGCGGCGACGCTCGCGGCAGCGACGGCCGCATCGCCTTTCGCATGCGTCCCACCGCGGGCCCGGCCGCGATGAAGCCGCGCCTGCTCGACGCCGAGGGCTACTGCGCCGAACTCGAACGCCCGGCCCGCCGCTTCGAGGAGATGACCGGCCGGCGCATGGGCGCCATCTTCCGCGCCCCCGGCGGCAAGACCTCGAAGGCGCTGCTCGATGCCGCCGCCGCCTGCGGCTGGACCCATGTGGGCTGGGCCGACGCCGGGTTCCTGGGCGACGAGCTGCCGAGCGAGCGCTTCCCGAACGCGGCGCTGCTGGCGCGCTCGCTGCGCGACATCCGCGCCGGCGACGTGCTGCTGGCGCACCTGGGCATCCGCTCGCGCAAGGACCCCTGGGCGCCGGCGGTGCTGGAGCCGTTGATCGTGGGGCTCAAGCAGCGCGGCTTTTGCTTCGCGACGCTGCGCGAGCACCCGCAGTTCGGCGCCGCAGCGAAGGCCGCGCGGGCGACGGGCGCGCCGGGCGCCTCCGGCGCGGCGAGCGCGCCCGGCGCGGCGGGCGCAGCGAGGGCGGCGAGATGAGCGGGGCCGATCCGCTGCACTGGTTCGACAGCGCGCAGCAGGCGCTGTTCGAGGCGGTCGTGCAGCCGCTGCTGTTCGCCCTCGGCCTGGCCGGGCGGCTGGAAGACGGCTTTCGCGCCACCGGCTGGCTGCTGGTGGGCTGCCTGCAGTTGCTGGTGATGCTGACCGTTTTTCGCGCGCTGGAGCGCTGGCGGCCGGCCGAGCCGGTGACCGACCGCGGCGCCGTGCGCGTCGATGTGATCTACACGCTGCTGCACCGGCTGGGCCTGGTGCGCGTGGCGCTGTTCTTCACCGTCGACCCGCTGTGGGATTCGTTGGCCGGCTCGCTGCGCGTGGCCGGCTGGCTGCCCACCTGGTCGCTCGACGGCCTCGTGCCCGGCGTCACCGACATCGCGCTCGTGAGCTTCGCGCTGTACCTCGTGCTGTTCGACTTCGTCGACTACGCGCTGCACCGCGCGCAGCACTGCCTCGGCTGGTGGTGGGCGCTGCACGCGGTGCACCACAGCCAGCGCCAGATGACGATGTGGAGCGACAACCGCAACCACCTGCTCGACGACCTGCTGCGCGACAGCGCGTTCGTGCTGGTGGCGCTGGCGGTGGGCATCGCGCCTTCGCAGTTCGTTGCGGTGGTGGCGGTGACGCAGCTCGTGGAGAGCCTGGCGCATGCCAACGTGCGGCTGTCGTTCGCGCCGTTCCTCTGGGGCTTGGGCGAGCGGCTGCTCGTCAGCCCGCGCTTTCACCGCGTGCACCACGGCATCGGCATCGGCCACGAGTCGGCCGGGCCGGGGAGCCTGGGCGGCCACAACTTCGCCGTGCTGTTCCCGGTGTGGGACGCGATCTTCCGCACCGCACGCTGGAGCGACGAGCCCGGCCCCACCGGCATCCGCGACCAGTTGCCCGGGCACGGCGGGCGCGACTACGGGCGCGGCTTCTGGGCGCAGCAGTGGCTGGGCCTGGTGCGGCTGGCGCGGCACTTGCCGGGCCTTCGCGGCGGCGCCGCAGCGGCGCGCGGCTGAACCCCCTGCCTTTGCCTTGTCAGCGGTCTTCCTCGCTGCCGACTGGTTCCCCTGCCGATGTTCGAAGCCTTCTGGCGCGCTTTCGCCCACCTCGTCCACCCACGCGTGCTGGTGTGGACGCTGATGCCGCTGGTGCTGATGGGCGCCGTCATCGGCCTGGCCGGCTGGCTCGGCTGGGAAGCGGCGGTCGACGGCGTGCGCGCCGCGCTCGAGCGCTTCGAGCTGACCAACGCGGCGATGCAGTGGCTCAACTCGGTGGGCGCCAACAGCCTGCGCGCGATGCTGGCGCCCATCATCGTGGTGGCGCTGGCGGTGCCGCTGGTGGTGGTGGGCACGCTCGTGCTGGTGGGCTGGCTGCTGACGCCGCTGGTGGTGCAGTTCGTGGCGCGGCGGCGCTTCGCCGACCTGAAGCGCGAGCGCGGCGCGCGCTGGTGGCACAGCGTGCTGTGGTCGCTGGCGTGCGCGGTGGCGGCGCTGGCGGCACTGGCGGCGAGCCTGCCGCTGTGGCTGATCCCGCCGCTGGCGCTGGTGCTGCCGCCGCTGATCTGGGGCTGGCTCACCTATCGCGTCTTCGCCTTCGACGCGCTGGCCGAGCACGCCAGCGCCGAGGAGCGCCGGCACCTGATGCACGTGCACCGCTGGCCGTTGCTGGCGATGGGCGTGGCCTGCGGCCTGCTGGGCGCTGCGCCGGCGCTGATCTGGGGCCTGGGTGCGGCGGCGCTGATCCTGGCGCCGTTCTTCATGATCGCCTCGGTGTGGCTGTACACGCTGGTGTTCGCGTTCGCCTCGCTGTGGTTCACGCATTACATGCTGGCGGCACTGCAGCGGCTGCGCGGCGGGGCGGTCGCGGCGGCGGCGCAGCCGGCTCCGCCGGCACCGGTCGACGTGCCGGCGGCCGCGCAGCCCGGACCGCCGGCGCAACCGGGCCCCGCTGCACCAACCGCGCCGACGCCGCTGCCACCGCCACCGCCCTCGGAGCCGGCATGAACATCGGCCTCATCGTCGTCGGCGACGAGATCCTCTCGGGCAAGCGCAAGGACAAGCACCTCGAGCGCGTCATCGAACTGCTGGCCGCGCGCGGCCTGGCGCTGGCCTGGGCCCGCTACGTCGGCGACGACCGCGAGCGCATCACCGCGCACCTGCGCGACGCGTTCGCCGGCGGCGATCTCGTCTTCAGCACCGGCGGCATCGGCGCCACGCCCGACGACCACACGCGCCAGGCCGCCGCCGCGGCGCTCGGCCGCGAACTCGTGCTGCACGAGGAGGCGAAGGCGCTGATCCTCGAACGCATGCGCGACCTGGCGCGCGAGCAAGGCGTGGCGTTCGAGCCCGGGCGGCCGGACAACGTGCACCGCCTGAACATGGGCGTGTTCCCCGCCGGCGCGGCGATCATCCCCAATCCGTACAACAAGATCGCCGGCTTCAGCGTCGGCCACGTGCACTTCGTGCCCGGCTTCCCGGTGATGGCCTGGCCGATGATCGAGTGGGTGCTCGATGCGCGCTATGCGCACCTGCACGGCCGCAACCGCCTGCACGAGCGCTCGGTGATCGTCTACGGCTCGATGGAAGCGACGCTGACGCCGCTGATGGAAGCCATCGAAGCACGCTTCCCCGGCTTTCGCGTCTTCAGCCTGCCGAGCGTCGACCACCCGCAGCTCGGCCGCCACATCGAGCTGGGCGTCAAGGGCGCGGGCGATCCCGGCCCTGCCTTCGCAGCGCTGCGGGAAGGGCTGGCGGGGTTGGGCGCGAGGCTCGGCACCGAGGCAGCGCGCTGAATCGGTGCACAATGCGCACCGCAACGGTGCGTCACGATCCTGCCGACTTGCGCCAATACGGTGCACACGAGCCTCCGAAGGGCCGGGAAGGCACCGTTCCCGCCACGGCATGCTTTTCGCTCTAGGCAGTGCTCAACCGATTCCCAACCAACCACACAGCCCCGAGCTAGGAGAGACTGAATGGCAAAGACCGTTGCCGACGTGATGAAGATGGTGAAGGAGAACGAAGTCAAGTTCGTCGACTTCCGCTTCAGCGACACCCGCGGCAAGGAACAGCACGTCACGGTGCCCGTTTCGCACTTCGACGAGGACAAGTTCACCTCGGGCCACGCCTTCGACGGCAGCTCGATCGCCGGCTGGAAGGGCATCGAGGCCAGCGACATGCTGCTGATGCCCGACCCGAACACCGCCAACATCGACCCGTTCTTCGAAGAGCCCACGCTGCTGCTGACATGCGACGTGCTCGAGCCGGGCGACGGCAAGCCCTACGACCGCGACCCGCGCAGCCTGGCCAAGCGCGCCGAGGCCTACCTCAAGAGCAGCGGCATCGGCGACTCGGCTTTCTTCGGCCCCGAGCCCGAGTTCTTCATCTTCGACCAGGTGAAGTGGCACGTCGACATGGCCGGCGCCGCCTACGAGATCCACTCCGAGGAAGCGCCGTGGAGCTCGCGGCGCGAGTTCGAGGGCGGCAACCTGGCGCACCGCCCGGCCGTCAAGGGCGGCTACTTCCCGGTGCCGCCGGTGGACAGCCTGCAGGACATGCGCAGCGAGATGTGCCTGCTGCTGGAGCAGATGGGCGTGCCGGTGGAGGTGCACCACCACGAGGTGGCTGCGCCCGGCCAGTGCGAGATCGGCACCAAGTTCAGCACGCTCGTGCAGCGCGCCGACTGGCTGCAGGTGCAGAAGTACGTGATCCACAACGTCGCGCAGGCCTACGGCAAGACCGCCACCTTCATGGCCAAGCCGATCGTCGGCGACAACGGCAGCGGCATGCACGTGCACCAGAGCGTGTGGAAGGGCGGCCAGAACCTGTTCGCCGGCGACGGCTACGCGGGCCTTTCGGAGTTCGCGCTGTACTACATCGGCGGCATCATCAAGCACGCGCGCGCGCTCAACGCCATCACCAACCCCGGCACCAACAGCTACAAGCGCCTGGTGCCGGGCTTCGAGGCGCCGGTGAAGCTGGCCTACTCATCGCGCAACCGCTCGGCTTCGATCCGCATCCCGTACGTCGCCAACCCGAAGGGCCGGCGCATCGAGGTGCGCTTCCCCGACCCCACCTGCAACCCGTACCTCTCGTTCGCGGCGATGCTGATGGCCGGCCTGGACGGCGTGGAGAACAAGATCCACCCGGGCGAGGCAGCGACGAAGGACCTTTACCACCTGCCGCCCGAAGAGGACGCGAAGATCCCCACCGTCTGCCACAGCCTCGACCAGGCGCTGGACTACCTCGACAACGACCGCGCCTTCCTCACCAAGGGCGGCGTGTTCACCGACGGGCTGATCGACGCCTACATCGAGCTGAAGATGCAGGAGGTGCAGCGCTTCCGCATGACCACGCATCCGCTCGAGTTCGAGATGTACTACTCGCTGTGAGGGCGCTCGCGCGCTCGTGCGACCGGGGGCGGGCGACCGCCCCTTTTCCATTGCGCCGCGCGCTGCGAGGGTCTGCCAGAATGCACCATCCCGACACGGCGCAACGCGCAAGGACAGTGCATGAACCGTCGGCCCGGCCTCGCGACCTTCAGCTCGGCGGCGCTCGCCGTGCTGGCGCTTTGCGCGGCGCCGCCGGCACGGGCGCAGCACGGCACCGTCTACCGCTGCCCCGGCCCGCCGGTGCTCTACACCGACCAGCTCACCGCGCAGGAAGCGAAGGACAAGGGCTGCCGCACGATCGAAGGCGCGCCCATCACCATCGTGCAGGCGGTGCGCCCGCGGCCGCCAGCCTCGGGCCCGGCGGCGGGCGCTTCGGGTCCGGTGGCGCGCAACGGCGAGCGCATCGACCCGGCCGAGCAGCGTGCGCGCGACAGCGACGCGCGGCGCATCCTCAGCGACGAACTGCGGCGCGAGGAAGCGCGCCTGGCGGAAATGGTGCGCGAGTTCAACAACGGCGAGCCCGAGCGCCGTGGCGACGAGCGCAACTACGCCAAGTACCAGGCGCGTGTGGCCGAGATGCGCGCCGCCATCCAGCGCAAGGAAGCCGACCTCGCCGCCATCCGGCGCGAACTGGCCAAGCTGCCCGCGCCCTGAGGCGCGGCTTCACTTCCCTGTCCCGCAGCGCGGGCGCGCGTGCGTCTGCGCGAGGCTGAACCGTGGCCGGCCTGCAAGGACTGGAAGCCTTCGACCAGCTCGCGAGCATGGTGGCGGTGGTGCGGCCCGACGGCCGCTGCCTCTTCGCCAACGCGGCGCTGGAGAACGCGATCGGCGTGTCGCGCCGCTCACTGCTGCGCTCCAACGCGTTCGAGTGGCTCGCCGATTCCGCGCCGCTGGCCGAACACGCGCAGCGCGTGGCCGCCAACCACGTGGCGACGAGCCGCTTCGACGCCTTGCTGCGCCGGCATGGCCCAAAGGGGCACGGTGAGCTGCCGGTGCACGTGATCCTGTCGCAGGCCGAGCTCGGGGGCGGCGGCGTTGCCGCGGCGGGCGCCGAGGCGGTGCTGCTGGAGATGATCGAGATCGAGCAGCAGACGCGCCAGGACCGCGAGGCGCGCGTGCAGGAGCTCGTCACCGCGCACAAGGACCTCGTGCGCAACCTCGCGCACGAGATCCGCAACCCGCTCGGCGGCATCCGCGGCGCGGCGCAACTGCTCGAGCTCGAGATCGAGGGCAAGAAGGAGCTCAAGGAGTACACGCAGGTGATCGTGCACGAGGCCGACCGCCTGCAGGCACTGGTCGACCGCCTGCTCGCACCGCACCGGCGCGCGCCGGTGGTGGGTGACGTCAACATCCACGAGGTGTGCGAGCGCGTGCGTTCGCTGGTGCTGGCCGAGTTCCCGCGCGGCCTCGTCGTGCAGCGCGACTACGACACCTCGCTGCCCGAGTTCCGCGGCGACCGCGAGCAGCTCATCCAGGCGGTGCTCAACATCGTGCACAACGCCGCCCAGGCGCTGGCACCGCGCATCGCCGCCGGCGACGCGCGCATCGTGCTGCGCACGCGCGTGGCGCGCCAGGTCACCCTCGGCCGCCAGCGCTACCGGCTGGCACTGGAATTGCATATCGAAGACAACGGGCCCGGCGTGCCCGAGGCGATCCGCGAGCGCATCTTCCAGCCGCTGGTGTCGGGGCGCGAGGGCGGCTCGGGCCTCGGCCTGACGCTGGCGCAGACCTTCGTGCAACAACACCAGGGGACCATCGAATGCGACAGCGCACCGGGACGCACCGTGTTCAGGATCGTCATCCCCTTGCCATGACCCGCAGCCACCCCGGGAGCCGCGCATGAAACCCATCTGGGTGGTCGACGACGACCAGTCCATCCGCTTCGTGCTCGAGAAGGCGCTGGCGCGCGAGCAGCTCGCCGTGAAGAGCTTCGGCAGTCCGCGCGAGGTGCTCACCGCGATGGCCGGCGGCGACGCGCCGCAGGTGCTCGTCAGCGACATCCGCATGCCCGGGGGCAGCGGCATCGACCTGCTGGCCGAGGTGAAGCAGCGCCATCCGGGGCTGCCGGTCATCATCATGACCGCCTTCTCCGACCTCGACAGCGCGGTCTCGGCGTTCCAGGGCGGCGCCTTCGAGTACCTGCCCAAGCCCTTCGACATCAGCACCGCGGTGCAGCTCATCCGCCGCGCCGTCGACGAGAGCCTGCGCGAGGACGAAGGCGAGGCGCGCACCGGCGCGATGCCCGAGATGCTCGGCCAGGCGAGCGCCATGCAGGACGTGTTCCGCGCCATCGGCCGGCTTTCGCAGAGCAACGTCACGGTGCTGATCACCGGCGAGAGCGGCACCGGCAAGGAGCTGGTGGCGCGCGCACTGCACCGGCACAGCCCGCGCAGCGAAGGGCCGTTCGTCGCCATCAACACCGCCGCGATCCCGAAGGACCTGCTGGAGAGCGAACTCTTCGGCCACGAGCGCGGCGCCTTCACCGGCGCGCAGGCGACGCGGCGCGGCCGCTTCGAGCAGGCCGACGGCGGCACGCTCTTCCTCGACGAGATCGGCGACATGCCGTTCGACCTGCAGACGCGCCTGCTGCGCGTGCTTTCCGACGGGCAGTTCTATCGCGTCGGCGGGCACCAGCCCATCAAGACCAACGTGCGCGTCATCGCTGCCACGCACCAGAACCTCGAGGAGCGCGTGCGCCACGGCGCCTTTCGCGAGGACCTGTACCACCGCCTCAACGTCATCCGCCTGCGCCTGCCGCCGCTGCGCGAGCGGCGCGACGACATCCCGATGCTGGCGCAGTCGTTCCTCGCCAAGAGTGCCAAGGAGCTCGGCGTGGAGGCCAAGCGGCTGAGCGAGAGCGCGATGACCGCGCTGGCCGGCTTCGACTTCCCGGGCAATGTGCGCCAGCTCGAGAACCTGTGCCACTGGCTCACCGTGATGGCCCCGGCCCAAGTGGTGCAGGTGCAGGACCTGCCGCGCGAAGTGCTCGCGCCCGCTGCGGCCGGCGGGGGCCTGTCGGCGACACCCGTACCCGGTGCCGCCGCACCGGTCGACGCTGCCGCATCGGTGCACGACGGCGCAGGATCGACACCTCGGACTGCCGGGGCCGCTCCGCTCACGAACGGCGTGAACGAGATGACCTGGGTCGCCGACCTGCAGCGCGAGGCGCGCCGCCGGCTCGAGTCGGGCGAGGCCGATGTGTGGGAGACGCTCTGCGAGCTCTTCGAGGGCTGCCTCATCACCACGGCGCTCGACGTCACGCACGGCCGGCGCATCGAGGCAGCCGTCAAGCTCGGCATCGGGCGCAACACCCTCACGCGCAAGATCAAGGAGCTCGAGCTGAAGGTCTGAGCGTGAGATGACCTCGCCGCGCGCGGTGCGGCTCGGCGCACGAGCTCGCAGCAGGCGTCTGCCACGATCAAGACGATGGCCCGCGCAGGGCCCATGCCATGCGCGGCACGCCGTGAGCCCGCGCGTCAGTCGGCCAGCGTCAACGTCACCGGTGCGTGGTCGCTCGGACGTTCGTTCTTGCGCGGCACCTTGTCGATGGTGCACGCCGAAACGCGGGCCTTGAGCGCCTCGCCGACCAGGATGTGGTCGATGCGCAGCCCCTGGTTCTTGCGGAAAGCCAGGTTGCGGTAGTCCCACCAGCTCCAGCTCTTGGGCGCCTGCTCGAAGAGCCTGAAAGCGTCGACGAGGCCGAGCTCCAGCAGCTGCCTGAAGTGCGCTCGCTCCTCGGGCGTGCAGTGGATCTGCCCTGCCCACAGCACGGGGTCGTACACGTCGCGGTCCTCGGGGGCGATGTTGAAGTCGCCCATCAGCACCAGATTGGGATGCGCGGCGAGCTCCGTTCTCACCCACGCGTGCAGCGCCTCCATCCAGCGCATCTTGTAGGCGAACTTGTCGCTGCCCGGCTCCTGGCCGTTCGGGAAGTAGGCGCCGATGACGCGGTGGCCAGCCGCGCCACCCTCTGCACCACCGATCGTGCCGGCGATGACCCGCGCCTGCTCGTCCTCGAAGCCCGGGATGTTGCGCACGACGTCTGCCGCTGCGCCGCCGCGCGTGAGCAGCGCCACGCCGTTGTAGGTCTTCTGCCCGAACCACTGCGCCGCGTAGCCCGCGGCGGCGAACTCGGCGTGCGGGAACTTGTCATCGGTGAGCTTGGTCTCCTGCAGCACCAGCGCATCCTGCGGGTGCGCGGCGAGCCACTCCAGCACCTGCGGCAGGCGCACGGCGAGCGAATTGACGTTCCAGGTGGCGAGTTTCAAAGCAGTCCTAAGTTACTGTTGTTATTGAACTTTATTTATTGCAGTCTGGTCGGTACCCCCACGCATACCCCCAGTTTTTTCCGCTGCGAACCCAGGCGATGGCGCTGGGCGGCAATCTGTTGTCACCATCCTACAAGCGGTCGTCGGCGCGCGTTCTTGGATGCGCGGGCAGAGCGTCATG
>JAEUPF010000028.1 GCA_016790425.1 Rubrivivax sp. | reverse complement strand
CAGCACATGCGTGACGGCCACGCGCCAGGGCGGGTTGCCGATGGCGCGCGCCGCTTCCACGTAGTCCTCGACCTTGACGTTGAGCACCTGGCCGCGCGTCAGGCGCACGAAGATCGGCGTGGCCGACACGCCGATGGCGATCATCGCGTTGGTGAGGCTCGGGCCGAGGAACGCGGCCAGCGCGATGGCGAGGATGAGGAACGGGCAGGCGAGGAAGGCGTCGGTGAGGCGCGAGATGACCCCGTCGATCCAGCCGCCGAAGAAGCCGGCGATGAGGCCGATCGGCACGCCGAGCATCAGCGAGATCGACACCGAGACGACGCCGGCCAGGAGCGACGCGCGCGTGCCGAAGACCACGCGCGAGAGCACGTCGCGGCCGATCTCGTCGGTGCCGAACCAGTGCTCGGCGCCCGGCCCCTGGCGGATGGCGCCCCAGCTGGTGGCGATGGGGTCGTGCGGCGCGATCCACGGCGCGAAGATCGCGAGCGCGACGAACAGCAGAACGATGGCCAGCCCGAGCATCGCGCCGCTGCGGCGCGCGAGCCGCCGCGCCGCGCGGCGCCATGGCCCGGCCGGCGCGCCCGGCGCGGGCCGGTCGAGCCGCGCCGGCGCCTTCGAGCCGGCCAACCCGGCCGCCATGCCCGCCACGTTCAGCCCCGCAGCCGCGGGTTCACCGCGAAGTAGGCCAGGTCCGCCAGCAGGTTCAGCACGATGTACGCGCTGGCGGTGACGAGCACGACACCCTGCACCACGGCGTAGTCGCGGTTGAACACCGCGTCGACGATGAGTTTGCCGAAGCCGGGGATCGTGAACACCTGCTCCGTCAGCACCGCACCGGACAGCAGCGTGCCGAGCTCCAGCGCACCCAGCGTGACGATCGGCACCAGCGCGTTGCCGAGCGCGTGCCGCAGCACCACCACCGGCTCGCGCAGGCCCTTGGCGCGCGCGGTGCGCACGTAGTCGGCCGAGAGCACCTGCAGCATCGCGCTGCGCGTGTGGCGCATCAGCACCGCGGCGATGGCGTTGCCGAGCACGAAGGCCGGCATGATCATCGACGCGAGGTTGGCGCCGAGATCCTCGAACGGGCTCACGTAGCCCGAAGCCGGCAGCCAGCCGAGCTGCACCGAGAACAGCAGGATCAGCAGGATGCCGAGCCAGAAGTTCGGCGTGCTGATCCCCCACAGCGCGAAGAGGTTGGCTGCCGCGTCCCACACGGTGCCGCGCCCCACGGCCGAGACGATGCCGGCGGGAATGCCGATCAGCAGCGCGATCGTCATCGCCATCGCCGCGAGCTGGATCGTCACCGGCAGCTTCTGCGCGATGAGCTCGAGCACCGGCTGCTGGTTGCGCACCGATTCGCCGAGGTCACCGCGCACCACGCCGGCCATCCAGTACGCGTAGCGCACCGGCAGCGGCTCGTCCAGGTGCAGCTTCTCGCGCAGGTGCGCCACGACGGCCGGGTCCTGCTCCTCGCCGGCGAGGATATTCGCCGGGTCGCCGGGCAGGAGCTGCTGCAGCCCGAAGATGAGCATCGAGACGAACAGCAGCGTCGGCACGATGCTGGCCAGGCGCTTGAGCAGGAAGTCGAACATCGGGTGCGCGCGGACCTTCTCGGGCGGGCCGTCAGGTTCGGCCGTCAGCTTCGGCCGTCAGGCAAAGGCGCAGGCCAAAGGCGGGCGCCCTCACGGCCCCATCTTCAGCCCGCTCACGCGCAGCAGCCCGTCGGGGATCTGCTGCACGCCGGTGAGCCTGGCGTTGTAGGCCCACAGCCACTTGCGGTGGTAGACGTAGATGATCGGACGCTCCTTCAGCACGCGCTGCGCGATCTGCTCGAAGAGCTTGCCGCGCTCGGCGGCGTCGCGCACGCTGCGCGAGCGTGCCAGCAGCGCGTCGGTCTCGGCGTCGCAGTAGCCGGAGTAGTTCAGCGGCTGCTTGCAGCCGTGGAAGCTGAAGAGGTTGCCGTCGGGGTCGGCGCGGCCGCTCCAGGCGAGCACGTAGGCCTCGAACTCGCCCTTGTCGGCCATGTTCAGCGAGGTGGCGAACTCGGCCGCCTGGATCTTCACCTCGAAGCCGGCGTCGCGCACCATCGCCTGCACCACCAGCGCCAGGCGCTGCGCGTCGCTGGTGGTGGGGGTCAGCAGCGTGAAGCTCGGATTCGGCACGCCGGCCTCCTTCAGCAGCGCCTTGGCCTTGGCGATGTCGCGCTTGGGCACCGGCAGGCTCTTCACGTACCACGGGTTCGTCGGCGCCACCCACTGGTTGCCCACCACCGCCTCGTTGTCCTGCACCACCTGCGCCAGCCCCTGGCGGTCGATGGCCAGCTCCAGCGCCTCGCGCACCCGGCGGTCGCGGCCGAGCGGCGTCTTCTGCGCCATGTCGCTCTTGCCCACGTTGATGGTGATGCCCTGGTAGCCGATCTCGGTGATCCGCGCCAGCTTGAAGCGCTTGTCCTTGGCCAGTGCCTCGATGTCGGAAGAGGCCACGCGCTCGATGAAGTCGAGCTGCCCCGACTTCAGGTTCGCCAGCCGCACCGTGGCGTCGGGGATCGGCGTGTAGACGATGCGCTCGAAGTTCACCTGGCCCTTGTTCCAGTAGTCGGCGAAGCGCTCCAGCACGATGCGGTCCTGCGCCACGCGCTCGACGAACCGGTAGGGGCCCGCGCACACCGGCTTGCTGCCGAACTTGTCGCCGGCCGCCTGCGCCGCCTTCGGGCTGACGATCATGCCGGCGCGGTCGGCCAGCTGGGCCAGCAGCGGCGAGAACGGTGCGCTCAGGTTCAGGCGCACCGTCAGCGGGTCGACGACGTCGACGCTGGCCACCGGCGCCAGTTCGCCCCGGCGGTTGGAGCCGGCCATCGTCTTGTGCCGCTCGATGCTGTACTTCACCGCTGCGGCGTCGAGCTTCTCGCCGTCGTGGAACAGCACGCCTGGGCGCAGCTTCAGCGTCAGCGCCTTGCTGTCGGCGCTCCACTGGTGACTTTGCGCGAGCTGCGGAACGATGTTCAGCTTCTCGTCGATCTCGAAGAGCTTGTCGCACAACGCCGCGAAGACGATGCGGCCGACGAAGGTGCGCGCCAGCGTCGGGTCGAGCACGTCGGGGTCTTCGGCCAGGCCCGCGCGCAGCGTCGTGGGGGCTTGCGCCTGCGCTGCGAACGCGCCGGCGCCGATGACGGCGGCGACAGCGGTGGCGCGGGCGATTCGCCGCAGCGAACGGAGGAAGGTCTTCATCGGCGTCTCCTGTGGTTCCCTCATCGTTTCCCTCGTCGTTGTCTTTCCGTCTTGGTTGCGGTTCAGTCGCGGAATGCGGCCTGCAAGCGCTCCAGCCGCGGGTTCGCAGGCGCAGCCTCGGGCAGCGCGGCCGCGGCGGGCTCGATCTCGCGCCAGAAGTGGCAGGCCACGGCGTGCGTGGCGCCGGCTGCCGCGGCCTCGAGTGTCGCCTGCAACGCCGGCGAGTCCTCGGCGCAGCGCGGCCGCGCATGCGGGCAGCGGGTGTGGAAGCGGCAGCCCGGCGGCGGCTTGGCGGGGCTGGGCACGTCGCCGGCGAGCAGGAGCCGCGTGCGGGCGCCGCCCGCGGCGCGCGGCGGCTCGGGCACCGGAATGGCCGCCAGCAGCGCCTGCGTGTACGGGTGCCGCGGGGCGGCGAAGAGGGTGCGCTTGTCGGCCCACTCGACGATGCGGCCGAGGTACATCACCGCCACGTGCGTGGCGATGTGGCGCACCACCGCGAGGTCGTGCGCGATGAAGACGTAGGCCAGGCCCAGGCGCTGCTGCAGGTCCTGCAGCAGGTTCACCACCTGCGCCTGCACCGAGACGTCCAGCGCCGAGACCGCTTCATCGCAGACGACGAGGCGCGGCTCGACGGCCAGCGCGCGCGCGATGCCGATGCGCTGGCGCTGGCCGCCGCTGAACTCGTGCGGGTAGCGCAGCGCGTGTTCGGGGGCCAGGCCCACGGTGCGCAGCAGTTCGGCCACGCGCTCGCCTTCGCGCCCGCGGTGCAGGCCGTGCAGCCGCAAGGGCTCGGCGAGGATGCGGCCCACCGTCATGCGCGGGTTCAGCGACGAGAACGGGTCCTGGAAGATGATCTGCATCGCCCGCCGCTGCGAGCGCAGCGCCGCGGCGTCGAGCGTGCCGAGGTCGGTGCCGTCGAAGAGCACCTGGCCGGCGCTGGGTTCGATCAGGCGCAGCAGCGCGCGGCCGAGCGTCGACTTGCCGCAGCCCGATTCGCCGACGACGCCCAGCGTCTCGCGCTCGCGCAGGGTGAGGTCGACGCCGTCGACGGCGCGCACCTGCCCCTGCACGCGCCCGAAGAGGCCGCGGCGGATGGGGAAGTGCTTCACGAGGCCGCGCACTTGCAGCAGCGGCTGCGGCAGCGGCGACGCGGCGGTTGCCGGCACGGCGGCGGTCGCGGGCGGGTTCATGCGTCGGCCACGCCTTCCACGAGCGGCGCCGGCGCATCGGCCAGCGCCTCGTCCAGCGGCGCTCGCCAGCAGGCGGCGAGGTGGGCCTCGCCAACGCTGGCCAGCGCCGGCGCTTCCTTACGGCAGCGCGCCAGCACGAACGGGCAGCGCTCGGCGAAGCGGCAGCCCGGCGGCTGCGCCAGCGGGCTGGGCACCTGGCCGGCGATCGACGCCAGCCGCGCCGCGTGGCCGCTGAGCCGCGGCATCGCGCCGAGCAGCCCCACGGTGTACGGGTGCTCGGGCCGCTCGAACAGCGTTCGCACCGGCGCGCGCTCGACGATGCGGCCGGCGTACATCACCGCCACCTCGTCGGCGGTCTCGGCCACCACGCCGAGGTCGTGCGTGATCAGCACCGCCGCGGTGCCGGTCTCGCGCTGCAGCGTGCGCAGGAGGTCGAGGATCTGCGCCTGGATCGTCACGTCCAGCGCCGTCGTCGGCTCGTCGGCGATCAGCAGCCGCGGCGAGCAGGCCAGCGCCATCGCGATCATCACCCGCTGCCGCATGCCGCCGGAGAGCTTGTGCGGGTGCTCGTGCAGCCGCTGCTCGGGCGCCGGGATGCGAACGCGCTTGAGCATCGCGAGCGCATGCGCGGCGGCTTCGGCGGCGCCCAGGCCGCGATGGCGGCGCAACCCCTCGGCGATCTGCTCGCCGACGGTGAACGCCGGGTTCAGCGAAGTCATCGGCTCCTGGAAGATCATGGCCATGCCGTTGCCGCGCAGGTCCTGGCGCTCGCGCTCGGGCATGCCCACGAGTTCGCGGCCCTCGAAGCGGATGGAGCCTGCCACGCGCGCGCCGGCACCGGCCAGGCCCATCACCGACAGCGCCGTGACGCTCTTGCCGCAGCCCGACTCGCCGACGATGGCCAGCGTGCGGCCGGCGCGCACGTCGAAGCTCACGGCGTCGACGGCGACCAGCACGCCCTCGTCGCTGGCGAAGGTGGTGCGCAGGTCGCGCACCTCGAGCAGCGCCGGCGCAGCGGCAGCACCGGCGCCAGCGCCAGCGCCCGCAGCCGGCCCGGCGGCCGCGCGGCCGGCCGCCCGGCCCGCCGCCGCGTGGTCAGCGTTGGCGCGGCCGGCCTCAGGCACCGCTGCGTGAGCGCTTGGCGCGCTCGGCCTGGAACTTCTCGACGGCCGCCTCGATGCGCCCGCGGTCCAGCTCGCCCGCCGGGTTGAGCCGTCCGGGCAGGCAGGCGACGAAAGGTTGAAAGCGCTGCAGGCTCACCTCGTACAGCCGCTGCAGCTCCAGCACCGGTTCGGGGTGGTCGTCGACGCGCAGATCGAGTTCGGGCCGGTCTTCGTGGCCGTGGATGCGCAACGCGGCGGACTGCTTGCCGCGCTTGTCGCCGCCGGCCGCCTCGCCGGCAGCCAGGGCGGCGATCAGGCGCTCGGCCAGCGGCAGGCCGGCACTGGCGACGAAGGCGTCGGCGGTGGCGGCAACGACATCGGCGCCGGCGAGCATGTTGCCGGCGACGCTGAAGCCCTCGCCGCCGTGGTGGCCGCACCACTCGACGCAGCTCTCGCCGGTGTGCACCGCGGCGGCGCCCTTGCTGCCGAGCACGTGCAGCTGCCGTTGCGCGCGGCCGGCGTCGGCGGCAGTGAGCGCGGCCACCACGGCGGCGGGCGAATGCCCT
>JAEUPF010000009.1 GCA_016790425.1 Rubrivivax sp. | reverse complement strand
CGTCATTGGCCGCGAACGCCTCGGCGAGCACGAGCGCTGCCGGCGCCGTGAAGCCGCCGGGGAAGACGGTGAGGCCTGAGAGCCACTGTCGCTGCGCCGGGCTGAGCTGGTTCCAGCTCCAGGCGATGACGCGCTGCATCGACGCGTGCCGGGCATCGAAGGCGCCGCGCGGGCCGCTGCGCGCCAGCAGTTCGAGCCGCGGCGCCCCGGGGCCGCGCAGCCGCTCGAGCATCTCGGCCGGCGCGATGCTGCGCACGCGCGAGGCGGCCAGCTCCAGCGCCAGCGGCATGCCTTCGAGCGCACGCACCAGCGCCGCCAGCACCGGCGCGTTGCGCTCGCCGAGGTGGAAGTCGGCGCGCGCGGCGCGGGCGCGCTCGACGAAAAGCGCCACGGCCGGGTTCGCCGCCGCTTCGGCCAGCGTCGCCTGCGGCGGCGGCAGCGGCAGCACCTCGGCAGCGACTTCGCGTTCGCCGTCCAGCGCCAGCGGTCGGCGCGAGGTGACGAGCACGTGCAGCTGCGGCAGCTCGGCCAGCCAGAGTGCCACCGCGTCGCGCGCGCTCTCGACGAGCTGCTCGAAGTTGTCCAGCAGCAAGAGCGCGCGGCGACCTTGCAGCGCCTCGGCCACCGCTTCGACCGCATCGGCCGCGGTGGCCAGACGCAGCGCCCCGAGCACGGCGTCGAGCGCTTCGCCGCGGTTCGTGCAGGCCGCCAAGGGAACGAAAACCACGAGGTCGAAGCGCGGTGCCGGCGCGTTCGCGGTGGCCGCGGCGCCGCCGGCCGCCGCCCTCGCTTGCGCCAGCGCGTGCGCGGCCTCGACCGCCAGGCGCGTCTTGCCGCTGCCGCCGGGGCCGATGAGGCTGACCAGGCGGTGTTCGAGCACCTGCTCGCGCAAGGCCGCCACAGCGGCTTCGGCGCCGAACAGGCGCGTCAGGTAATGCGGCAGTTGCGTGCGCGTGGCCAGCGGCGCTGGCGCGGGCGAGGCGGTTGTGGACGCGGTCGACGATGCGGGCGCGGAGGCGGAGGCGGATGCGGCTGCGGCTGCGGATGCGGATGCGGATGCGCGCGCAGGCGCTGCCGCCTGCGGCGGCGGCGGCGCGGCCGGCTCGGCGCGCTGCAGCCTCTGGGCCAGGCGTTCTTCCAGCGCCGCCAGTTCGAGCCGCGTCTCGTCGATCCACTCCTCGTAGAACCCGGGCATGAACTCGCCGCGGTACAGCGCATGCGCTTCGGCGGCGCGGCCGGCGCGGGCGAGCCGGCGCAACGAGTGCACGTCGCTGCCGAGCGCCCCTGGCGCCACGCGCACGTGCATGCGGTCGGCCAGCAGCACCGCCGCCCCCGGGCCGCCGGCGCTTTCGAGCAGGCTCTTCAGCGTCGACAACGCCTGGCGCAGCCGGTTGCGGCCGACGGCCGCCTCGACGCCGGGCCACAGCAGTTCGACCAGTTCCTCGCGCGCGTGCGCCTGCTCGGGCGAGCAGGCCAGCCGCGCCAGCAGCGCGGCCACGGCGCGCGAGGGGAAGCGTTGCAGCGTCTGCGTGCCGTCGCTGGCTTCGACGGTCCCCAGCAAACGCACCTGCCAGCGCGTGGCGGCGCCCGGCGGTTCAGCGCCGGCGCGTGGCGATTCGGCTTCGTCGCCGCCAGCGGGGCCGGGCGGTGGGGTCGGGTGCGCCAAGGTGGAGGAGGTCCGTCGCGCTCGTTCTTCGCGCCTGTTCTTCGCGCTCGTTGTTCGGGCTCGTTGTTCGGGCTCGTTCTGCGGGCTCGTTCCGGGTCTTCGCGGCCACCGCCGGGGTCCGGCAGCAGTGGGTGCGATTCTAGGAAACGGCCCCTCGCGCACAATCGCCGCGCTTGCGGGAAGGCCGGCAGGCGCAGCCCCTCGATGCATGGGGATGCGTGGCGATGCGCAGCGATGCGCGGGGGGGATGCGTGGATGCACGCGCGTCCGCCCTCGGGGCCCTTCGAGCAGCAGCAACAACAACGGCCAGCGATGCGGGAGGGCAGCGTGACCCATGAGATCTTCGGCCTGGACGCCTTCTCGCCGCGCGAGATCGCCCAGCGCGTCAGCGAGGTGGGCGTGGCGAAGGCGCGCCTGCCGCTGCTGACGCTGGCGCTGCTGGGCGCGCTGGCGGGGGCCTTCATTGGCCTGGGGGCGATGATGTACACGCTGGTGGCCGCCGATGCCTCGCTCGGCTTCGCCGCTTCGCGCCTCGTGGGCGGCCTCGTGTTCTCGCTCGGGCTGGTGCTGGTCAGCGTGGCCGGTGCCGAGCTCTTCACCGGCAACAACCTCCTGGCCATGGCCTGGGCCGGCGGGCGCATCACCAGCGCCGAGGTGCTGCGCAACTGGGTCGTGGTGTGCAGCGCCAACTTCGCCGGCGCGGCGGCGCTGGCCTTGCTGGTGGCGTGGTCGGGCCACGGCTCGCTCAACGGCGGCGCGGTCGGCCGCGCGGCGGTGCGCATCGCGCTGGCCAAGGCCGAACTCGACCCCGGCACCGCGTTCGTGCGCGGCGTGCTGTGCAACGTGCTGGTGTGCATGGCGGTGTGGATGGCGCTGGCCGGCCGCAGCGTCACCGACAAGGTGCTGGCGATCGTCTTCCCGATCACCGCCTTCGTCGCTGCCGGGTTCGAGCACAGCGTGGCCAACATGTACTTCTTCCCGCTGGCGATGCTGCTCGGTGCGCCGATCGACGCCGCCGCGATGGCGGCGAACCTGCTGCCGGTGATCGCCGGCAACATCGCCGGGGGCAGCGTGCTGGTGGCGGGCGTCTACTGGGTGATCTACCTGCGCGGCAGCGGCCAGGCGCCGGGCGCCGCGCCGCCCGGGCGCTGAGAAGCCGCCGCGAGGCGCGCAGCGCCGCCGGCGCGGCTAACGATTGCCTAACGCCGCGGCCTGACGCTTCGCCTGCGCTTCGCCCAACGCGTGGCGCGGGAAGGCTCCGCCTTCGGAGCGGCTGCAGGAGGTTCGGACATGCGTGCTTTCGCCTGGGCTGTGTGGCTGGTTGCGATCGTCTTCGCCCTGGCCGGTTGCGCCGCGCCGCGCGCGCCGGCATCGGGGGCGGCGGCGGGGACAGCGGCGCAGCCGCAGCAGGAGCGGCTGCCGCCGCAGCAGTCGGCGCAGCAGATCGTGCGCCCCGCCGGGCCGGTGACCAAGGAGCTGCTGCAAGGCGAATGGGTCTCCGAGCGGCCGCTGCGCCTGGGCAGCGGCACGCTGGCGCTCAAGGGCATCCTGTTCTCCGCCCGCGAAGCGGTGGCCTACGACCGGCTGTCGATCGACCGCCTGCGCCTGTTCCCCAGCGCGTTCGACTACGCGGCCGACGCGACGAGCCTGCGCCTGACCGTGACGTTCTCGGCCGCGGGGCTGGAGAAGGGCACGCGGGTGACGGTTCCGGCCCGCTTCGACGCCAATGGCCAGCTCGTGCTCGGCACGGGTGTCGGCGCTGCCGTGTATCGGATCCAGACACCGGGCGCGCCGCTGCTGTGGGGCACCGCGATGGCCTCCGACCCGGCGATGAACCCGCCGCCGCTGCCGGCGCAGGCCGACGAGTTCAAGCGCCGCGCCGTGATGGTGGCCGAGCTGGCCGGCGCGGCCGGCAGCGTGGGCTTCAACGCCGACCTGTGCGGCCAGACTTTTCCCGAGGTGCAGGCCGACACGCGCGCCGGCTACCGCACCTGGCAGGAGCGCAACCGCGGCGCCATCAACATCGTCGAGGCCTACCTGATGGCGCTGGACAAGGCCTCGGAGCGCACGCCCGGGCGCAAGCCCGAAGGAACGCCGCTCGGCGAGGCCATCCGCTCGACGGCGCATGCGCCGCAGCCGCAGCTGCGCGACAAGCTGCTGCAGGACCGCAGCGGCTTCGCCGCCTTCTGCCAGCGCTACCCGGCCGAGCTGCGCACGACGAAGCACGACCTCGAAGTGACGCAGGCGGCGCTGGTGCGGACGCTGCGCGAAGGCGCCCGCTGAAGCGGGCAGCCGCGGCGGCGGCCGCGCTCAACCGCCGCGCGGCGGGCGCAGCGACGGCAGCGCTGCGGCAGGGGCGGCAGGGGTGGCATGGGCGGCATGGGCGACATGGGCGGCATGGGGCGCCGGCGCGCCCTGCTCTCGCCAGGCCAGGTGCGCCTGCACCGGCGGCGATTCGCGCAGGGCGCCGGCATACCGCTTCAGCAGCTTCACCACGCGCTCGCCGGCGTAGCCGAGCTGCACGAAGGCGACGCCGCGGTCGAACGCTTCGTCGTAGTCGGCGATGAGCCCGCCCTCGCCGAGCCTGAAGCGCGCCATGCCGTCGAAGACGATCACCGGCCCGGCGCTCTCGGGCTCCTTGGAGACGTAGCTGAAGCAGTAGCGCGCATAGCCGAGCGACCCTCCGGCCACCGGCTCGAAGAACTGCCAGTCGAAGCGCTCGCCGCCGGCGTGGAAGCGCTCGAGCATGGCGGCGATCGCGGCGCGCCCGCGGTGGCTGCCGAAGAAGCCGTCGTGGTAGCAGCCGTCGGGGGTGAACAGCGCGGCGAAGCGTTGCGTGTCGCGTGCGGCGACGGCCTCGGCGAAGGCGGCGAGAAGGGCTTCGAAGGTCATGATGGCGGCGCACACCCGGCGTGCACCCGGTGCGCGCTCAGGCGTGGAAGAGGGGCGATGGGGAGACGGGTCTCGCGGGTCGCGATCATGCGCCGCCGTCCTCGGGGCGTTGGGCGGCGCGCAGGCCTTGCGCCACCGCCCTGCCGGCGTCGAACCGCGCCCGCCGCTGCCGAATCTCCTCGGCCGTCAGCCGCTCGGCGTTGCAGTAGTCGCGCTTCCAGTCGGCGCTTTCGCTCCAGCGCAGCGGCGAGGTGACGGTCGTGCGCGGCGCCGGCGCGGTTTCGAGCAGCCGCAGCGCCAGCTCGAGCGTCAGCGCCTGCGAACGCGGATCGTTCGGCCGCCCGGCGGCGTTGCCGAGCGGGAAGTCGGAGAACAGCAAACGCGGCACCCCGACGTGCTCGACGATGTCCCTGGCGCAGCCCATCACCACGGTGGCGATGCCCGCCTCCTCCAGCAGCCGCGCCGTCAGGCTCACGGTCTGGTGGCACACGGGGCAGTTGGGCACCAGGAGCACTGCGTCGGCGCCGTCGGCGCGGCA
Source organism: Rubrivivax sp. (assembly GCA_016790425.1). GTDB lineage: Bacteria > Pseudomonadota > Gammaproteobacteria > Burkholderiales > Burkholderiaceae_C > Rubrivivax. Next base: position 15,523 of record JAEUPF010000009.1, on the reverse strand, counting down.
GCGCTGGACGATCTCGGGCGCATCGATCTCCCGCGTCACCCGCTGGCTGCGGTTGGTCGGCGCGCCGTGGAAGCGCGGCGCGACGCTGCCGATGCGCCCGGCGGCCGCCGCGCGGCGCAAGGCCGGCAGCGGGAACCAGGTGCCGCTGTCGACGGCCGTGGTGTGGTCGCGGTCGATCGCCACGTGCGCGATGCGCAGGTCGTGCTCGTGCGCCGTGTCGCCCGAGTAGACGCGGTAGAACTTGGCCACCGCGTTGTACGGCGCGCCCGGACCCTGGTCACCCTTGTCCGGTTGGTAGGGCGCGGCGGTGGTGACGATGGCGACGCGGCAGTGTTGCAGCGGCTTGGCGAGCGGCTGGAACGGAACGTCGTCGAAACGCGCCCACTCGTAAGGCGCGCCATAGCCGAGCGCGAGGTAGTAGGCGCGCGTGCGCTCGATGTAGGCGATGGGGGCGTCGGCGGCCGTGGCGAACGCGGGCTCGCCGGAACTGCGTTCACCGGGGACTGGCGTCATTTCACCGCTGCTGCGCGATGCGTTCGCCGGGAAGCTCCCGCTGCGCGCCCGGCTGCAGTTTCTGGCGCCGCCGGACGGCGCTGGGCAACAGCAAGCGGCCGGTCTCGTCGAGCGTGACGGTGGCGTTCATGCGCAAAGTATGGCCGGGAAGGTGGGAAAGAAGCCTGCCAGGCCCGCCGGGCGATCCGCTCACGCCGTCACGCGCTCACGCGTCACGCCGTCCACCGCCGCTCGTAGTCGTTCTTCTCGAACTGCTCCACCAGGAAATCCACGAACGCCCGCACCTTCGCCGGCAGGTGCCGCTTCGACGGGTACGCCACGTTCACCGTCAGCCGCGGCAGCTCCCACTCGCGCAGCACCGGCACCAGCCGGCCCGCCACCACGTCCTCGTGCACGATGTACATCGGCTGCACCAGGATGCCCAGGTGCTTCAGCGCCGCGGCGCGCAGCACCTGGCCGTCGTTGGCTTCGAGCAGGCCCTGCACCGGCAGCACCAGCACCTGGCCTTCGCGCGTGAAGCGCAGCTGGTCGGGGTTGTGCGCGTTGGTGTAGATCAGCAGCTTGTGCCGGGCCAGGTCCAGCGGCGTCGCCGGCGCGCCGTGCCGCTGCAGGTATTGCGGGCTCGCCGCGAGGATGCGCCGCGTCTCGGCCAGGCGGCGCACGGTGATGTTGCTGTCGGCCTCGAACTCGCGCGTGCGGATGGCCACGTCGATGCCGCTGTCCAGCAGGTCGTAGTAGCGGTTGGCGGCGACGATCTCGACGCGCAGCTCGGGGTAGCGCTCGGTGAACTCGGGCAGCCGTGGCGCGATGTGGATCATGCAGAACGACAAGCTGCCGGTGATGCGCAGCGTGCCGGTGGGCTTGAGCACCGCGGCGTTCACTTCGGCCTCGGCTTCGTGCAGCTCGGCCAGCAGCGGCTTGCAGCGGCGGTAGAACGCCTCGCCCACGTCGGTGAGCGAGAGCCGGCGCGTGTTGCGCTGCACGAGGCGCGCCGCGAGCCGCTCTTCCAGCGCCGCCAGGTGCCGGCTCGCCGCGGCGTTGGACAGTTCCAGCGCCTCGGCCGCCTTGGTCAGGCTGCCCAGTTCGGCCACCTGCACGAAGAGCGCGATCTCGGCCCAGCGATCCATGTTTACCCGCAGTTTTGCGAGAGCCGCAAAAGTGCTTTCGCTGCGCGGCCTTCTTGTTCCATGCGTGGAAGTCTAGATTCGCCGCCCACGGCCACCACCCGCACATCCCCGCAATCGCCGCGCAGCGCCCGGAAGGGGAGCCGGGCCGGCCGCCAGCGCCATGCCCCTCATCGACGAGGACCACATCACCCAGGCGGTGATCGCCAGCCACGCCGGCGCCGCCGACGCGCGCCTGCGCGATGTGATGACCAGCCTCGTGCAGCACCTGCACGCCTTCGCGCGCGAGGTGAAGCTCTCCGAGCCCGAGTGGCGCGCCGGCCTGCGCTTTCTGGCCGAGGCCGGCCGGGCCGGCTCACTGGGTGGGCCCGGTGCCACCGCAGGTCCCGCCGTACCCGCAGGACCCGGCGCAGCGGGTGTGGCGGCCGGCAACCCCGAGCCGGTGCCCGAACGCGAACTGGCCGCGCTGTCGCAGGCGCTCGGCCTGACGCTGCTGGTGGCGTCGTTCGAGCCGCAGCGGCCGCCGCAGCGCAACGGCGCGCGGCCGGTGCTGCGAGCCGACTTCGACCCCGCCGCCGCGGCGCGCGGCACGGGCCCGGTGGCGCGCCTGTTGCGCGCACTGCACGGCCGAGCCTCCCCCGACCGCCCTTGAACCCCGCCCCGCCAAGATGGACCCCACGCTCACCGAAGAACTGCTGATCCGCCGCCTCGTCGAGCGCTGGGCCGTCTGGCGCGACGCCGGCGACTGGGAGCGCTTCGCCACCTGCTGGCACCCCGAGGGGGTGATGATGGCCACTTGGTTCCAGGGCCCGTGGCAGGAGTTCATCCGCGTCACGCAGGAAGGCTGGGCGCGGGGCGTGAGCATCCTGCACTTCCTCGGCGGCTCGGCCATCGAGCTGGGCCCGGCGGCCCACGCCGACCGGGCCATTGCGCAGACGAAGATGACGATCAGCCAGCGCGGCGCTGTCGAGGGCGTGCCGTGCGACATCGTCTGCACCGGGCGCTTCTACGACTTCGTGGTGAAGCACGAGGGGCAATGGAAGTTGCTCCACCGCCAGCCGATCTACGAGAAGGACCGCATCGACCCCCTCGACCCGGGCGCGGCGCCCAAGCTCGATGCGGCGCGCCTGGCCGCGTTCCCCGAGGGCTACCGCCACCTCGCCTACATCCAGACCGGCATCGGCTACCGGGTGAAGCTGGACATGCCGATGCTCAAGGGCCCGCTGGTCGAAGAGCTCTACCGTCGCGGCGCGCGCTGGCTCGCTGGCGGGGCGCTGGAGCGGTAGGGCAGGACCCTCGACAAGTAGAACAACGACGACAGGCGATTCCCGCAATGCAACGTCCAAGGAGACAACAGCGATGAGCACCACCCCCGCCAACCCGGTCACCCGCCGCGCCGTCATCGGCGCCGGCGTTGCCGGCCTCGCCGCCGCCACCGGGCTCGTGTCCGAGGCAGGCGCGCAAGCCGGCCCCATCCGCATCGGCAGCACGCTGGCGCTCACCGGGCCGCTGGCGGCGACGGCGCAGATCCACAAGATCGTCGGCGAGATCTACATCGAGCAGGCCAACAAGCGCGGCGGCTGGCTCGGCCGCCCGCTCGAGTGGGTGCTCAAGGACGACCAGAGCAAACCGGACCTCGCGCGCACGCTGTACGAACAGCTCGTCACCGCCGACAAGGTGGACCTGCTGATGGGCCCCTACGCCACCGGCGCCATCCTCTCGGCGATGGGCGTGGCGCAGCGCTACAACAAGGTGCTCGTGCACCACACGTTCGGCATCCCGTCGCTGGCCAAGTACGAGAACTCGTTCCCGGCCTGGTCGCTGGGCGCCGACCCGGCCAACACGGTGCCCGCCAGCGTGCTCGACGCGCTGGCCGCCGGCCCGAAGCCGCCGAAGACGGTGGCCGTGGTGACGAGCAAGTTCCCTTCGATCCAGTTCCTCTCCGCCGGCGCGCGCGAGGTGTTCAAGAGGCGCGGCCTGACCGAGGTGCTCTTTCTCGACTGGGAGTTCGGCAACCGCGACTTCGGCCCCATCGCCAACCGCGTCAAGGACGCCAAGCCCGATTTCGTCTGGGTGGGCGCCATCGGCCTCGAAGGCAACCTGCTGCTGGACGCGATGAAGAAGATCGACTACGTGCCGCCGCAGCACTTCTACCTCTACCCGGCGCCGGGGCCGCTGGTGACGCTGCCCGAGGCGAAGAACGCGCTGTCGGTGACGATCTTCGAGGAGCACCCGCCGTTCACCACCGCCACCGGCGCGGCCGAATTCATCAGGCTGTACCGCGAGCGCGCCACCGCGGCCAAGCTGCCCGACGTGGCGGTGGAAGTGCAGGCGGCGGCCAGCTACACCGCCTGGCAGATCCTCGAAGCGGGCGTGCAGGGCACCAGGAGCCTGGACGACAAGGCCATCGGCGCCTGGCTGCGCGGCAACCGCGTCCCCACGCTGCAAGGCAGCCTGCGCTTCAACGGCCCCGGCCAGTACGGCGACGATCTGATGCGCGTGAAGCAGGTGCAAGGCGGCCACTGGAAGGTGGTGTGGCCCAGGGAGTTCGCGGCGCCCGGCGCCACCGTGCAGGCGAACTGAGGCCGCGCAGGCCGAAGCCGCGAAGGTCGAAGCCGCGAAGGTCCGAAGCGTGACCCTGCCCAGCGCCACGCTGCTGGCGCAAAGCGTCCTCTCGGGCGTCTTCGTGGGGGCGCTGTACGGCCTGCTCGGGCTCGGCCTGAGCTTGTCGTGGGGGCTGCTGCGCCTCATCAACCTGGCTCACTTCGCGTTCGCGTTCCTCGCCGCGTACCTGTGCTACCAGCTCGCCGGCATGGGCATGGACCCGCTGGCGACGCTGGCGGTCATCGTGCCGGCGTTCTTCGTCCTCGGCGCGGCGCTGCAGGCGGCGATGGCGCGCTTCGCGATCACGCCGTTCAACTCGCTGCTGGTGACCTTCGGACTCACCGGCATCGTCGAGGCGCTGATCCAGTCGATCTGGACCGCCGACTTCCGCAAGCTCGAGTCGAGCTACGGCGAGCACCGCTGGAAGGTGGCGGGCCTGTACGTGCCGCTGCCCGAGCTCATCACGCTGGCGCTGGCGGTCGGCCTGAGCTTCGCGGTGTGGGCCGTGCTGCGCTACACCGACTTCGGCCGCGCCCTGCGCGCCAGCGCCGAGGACGCCCCGATCGCCGCGGCCTTCGGCGTGCACGGCCGGCGCAACGCGTTGCTGCTGGCGGGCACCTGCTCGGCGCTGGCCGGCGTGGCCGGGCTGTGCCTGGCGCTGGGCTTCATGCTCGCGCCTTCGCAGATCTACGCCTGGGTGGGCGTGGTGTTCGCGGCGGTGATGCTCGGCGGGCTGGGCCGGGCGCTGGCGCCGCTGGTCGCCGGCATCGTCATCGGCGTCAGCGAAGCGGTGACGATGGCGGTGACGGCGCCCTCGTGGGCGCCGCTGGTGAGCTTCACGCTGCTGATCGCGATCCTGCTCGTCAGGCCGGGGCGCGCCGCATGACGACGAAGACACGGCCGCTGCGCCTGCCGCGCACGCCACGCACGCCACGCACGCCATTCACGCCGCTGGCCATCGTCGGCGCGGCGATTGCGCTGGCCTTCGTGCCCGCGCTCGGCCTGCCGGCGTTCTACGACTCGCTGCTGTACCTCGTGCTGCACTGGATCGTGCTGGCGACGAGCTGGAACATCCTGTCGGGCTACACCGGCTACTTCTCGTTCGGGCACGGGGCCTGGTTCGGCGCCGGGCTGTACACGAGCGCCACGCTGATGGCGCGCGCGGACTGGCCGTTCCTCGCCACGCTGCCGGCGGCGGCGGCGGCGGCCTGCCTGCTCGGGCTGGCCGTCGGCGCGGTGGTGTTCCGCGTCAGGGGCATCCGCGGCGAGGTGTTCGCGCTCTTGACGCTGGCCGTCACCTTCGTGCTCGGCACCATCGTCGTCAACACGCCCGTCGACGGCGGCAACGGCGTCTCGCTGGCCGGCGCCGCGGTGCCGAAGATCGGGCCGACGCCGTCTTCCACCTTCTACCTGCTGGCGCTGGCCGCAGCGGCGCTGACGCTGCTGGCGGCCTGGGGCATCGCGGCGAGCAAGTTCGGCGCCGGCCTGTTCGCCATCCACGACGACGAGGACGCGGCCGAGGTGATGGGCGTGCCCACCTACCGCTACAAGTTGCTGGCGATGGCGGCCTCGTGCGCGCTCGCCGGGCTGGCCGGCGGCATCCACGCGCTGTTCCTGAACTACGTCACCGTCGGCGAGGTGTTCACCATCACCGTGCCGCTGACGGTGGTGCTGATGAGCGTGCTGGGCGGCAGCCGCCACTGGGCCGGCCCGGCGGTGGGCGCGGTGGCGATCACGCTGCTGCTGTACAGCTTCACCGCGGCCAACCTGGCGGTGGCCGGCAAGGCGATGGTCGGCGTGATCCTGATCGCGGCGATCCTGTTCATGCCCGCGGGCATCCTGCCGCGGTTGCAGCGCTTGCACGCCCGGCGGCGGCAGGCGGCAGCCGGCGAGCCCGCGCCGCTGTCCCCTCCGGCCGGGACGGAAAGCCCGGCACCTGCGCCTCCGCAAGGCAAGACGGCAGGCAAGGCCGCCGAGGTGCTGCTCAGCGCCCGCGGCCTCGCCAAGTCCTTCCGCGGCGTCAAGGCGCTCGCCGGCGTCGAGGTGGAAGTCAGGCGCGGCGAGATCCTCGGCCTGCTCGGCCCCAACGGCTCGGGCAAGTCGACCTTCATCAACGTCGTCAGCGGCCACTACGTGGCCAGCGCCGGCAGCGTCGTCTTCGAAGGCCGCGAGCTGGCCGGCCGCGCCGCGCACCGCATCGCGCGCGCCGGCATCGCCCGCACCTACCAGATCCCGCGCCCGTTCGGCCATTTGAGCGTGCTCGACAACGTGGCGCTGGCGGCGATGTTCGGCGGCGGCCTCGCCAGCCCCCAAGCGGCACGCCGCGAGGCGATGACCTGGCTCGCCTTCGCCGGCCTCGAGGCCAGGGCGCAGGCGCTGCCCGACGAGCTGAACCTGCACCAGCGCAAGTTCCTCGAACTCGCGCGCGCGCTCGCCTCGCGGCCGCGCCTCGTGCTGCTGGACGAAGTGCTGTGCGGCCTGACGCCGGCCGAGATCGACGACGCGGTGGCGCTGGTGCGGCGCATCCGCGACCAGGGCGCCACCGTCGTCTTCGTCGAGCACGTGATGCGCGCCGTGATGGCGCTGACCGACCGCGTTGTCGTCTTCGACCACGGCGAACTGCTGGCCGAGGGCCCCGCCGCCGAGGTGATGCAGCGGCCCGAGGTGATGAGTGCCTACCTCGGGCAGATGCAGCGGCCCGGCGGCACGGCGGCCGCCGAGGCTTTGCCGCAGGCGGCCTCCCCCGAGGCCGGCGCGGAGTCCGCCGCGCCATCGCCGGCCCTGGTGCCGCGCCATGCTTGAAGTGCACGAGCTGCAAGTGGCCTACGGCGCTGCGCAGGCGCTGTGGGGCGTCTCGCTCGAGTTGCGCCACGGCGAGCTGCTGTGCGTCGTCGGTCCCAACGGCGCCGGCAAGACGACGCTCATCAACACGCTGGCCGGCGTGCTGCGGGCCAAGGCCGGCCGCATCGTCTTCGAGGGCCGCGACCTCACGGCGCTGCCGGCGCACCGCTGGTGCGAAGCGGGCATCGCCCTCGTGCCCGAAGGGCGGCGCCTGTTCGGCGCGATGAGCGTGCTGGAGAACCTGGAGATCGGCAGCCTCCTGCCGGCGGCGAAAGCCAGGCGCGCCGAGTCGCTGGCGATGGTGCTGGCGCTGTTTCCGGCATTGAAGCCCAAGCTCGCGCAGCCGGCGGCGGAGCTCTCGGGCGGGCAGCAGCAGATGGTGGCCGTGGCGCGCGCCCTGATGGCGCGGCCGCGCCTGCTGCTGCTGGACGAGCCGTCGCTCGGGCTGTCGCCGCTGATCGTCAGCGAGCTCTTCGCCACCATCGCGCGCATCCACCGCGAGGGCACCGCGGTGCTGCTGGTGGAGCAGAACGTGGCCACCGCGCTGCGCGTGGCCGGCCGCGCCTACGTGCTGGAGGAAGGGCGCATCGCGGCGCAGGGAACGCCCGACGAGCTGCTGCAGCGCGACGAGATCCGGCGTGCGTACCTGGGCCTGTGAGCGAGGGCGCCACCGTGATCGAGCCCGACACCCGGCGCCCGCCGGCCGAAAGAACGCGCCGGCGGCCGCACGCCGCGAAGATCATCATTGCCGTTCCCGTTCCCGTTCCCGGCCCGGCGCGGCCGGCCCCCTCGCCCCGGAGACCGCCATGACCCAGCACCAGACCGCCGACATCACCCAGGCCGTCCTCGACCGCCTGACCCCCGAGACCGACCCGCGCTTTCGCGAGATCATCACCGCGGTGGTCCGGCACGCGCATGCGCTCGTGCGCGAGGTCGACCTGAAGCCCGACGAGTGGATGGCCGCGATCCAGTTCCTCACGAAGGTCGGCCAGACCTGCGACGCCAAGCGGCAGGAGTTCATCCTGCTGTCGGACACGCTCGGCTTGTCGATGCTGGTGGTGCAACTCGACCAGGCGCGGCGCTCGAAGGCGGCGCTGGCCGACAAGACCGCCAGCGTGCGCCCCACCGAGGCCACGGTGCAGGGGCCGTTCTACTGGGAAGGCGCGCCTTCGCTGCCGCTGGGCAGCGACATCGGCGAAGGCATGCCCGGCGAGCCGGCCTACTACAGCGGCCGCATCACCGACACGCACGGCAAGCCCATTGCCGATTGCTGCCTCGACGTGTGGAGCGGCGACGGCGAAGGCGTCTACGACATGCAGATGGACGGCGAGGTCGGCATGCGCCTGCGCGGCCGCTTCCACACCGACAGCGAGGGCGCCTACCGCTTCTGGTCGATCAAGCCCTTCTACTACCCGGTGCCGGCCGACGGCCCGGTGGGCGACATGCTGCGCGCGATGGGGCGGCACCCGAACCGGCCCGGTCACATCCACATGATGGTCTACCGCGACGGTTATGTGCCGGTGACGACGCACCTGTTCGCCGCCGACAGCCCCTACCTCGACTCCGACGCGGTGTTCGGCGTGCGCGACAGCCTCATCGTGCCGTACGAGCGGCACGAGAAGGGCACCCGGGCGCCCGACGGCCGCGCGCCGGACCGTCCCTGGCATGCGGCGAAGTACGACTTCGTGCTGGCGCCGGCCTGATGTTGTTCGTCGCGGGCCGAGGGCGTGAGGTGCTGCGGCGCGGCAAGGTCGTGGGGCGCCCAGGCTGCGGCGCGGCCAGGTTGGCGCGCGCCAAGGCCGCCGGGTGGTCGGCTCCGCTCGTGTCCTCCTTCGAGGGCCCGGCTCCGCTGGCGCTCCGCAGGGCCCTCGAATTCCCCCTTTACCTCGCTGAGCCGACCACCCGGCGTCCTTGGCCGGCACGGCCGTCGCAGTGCGAGAGAGGGCATGCCACTGCGGCTGCCGGATCGGGCCGATGGGGTGCCCCGCGCAGCGAGGTAAAGGGGGCATCGGGGCGCCTTTGCGCAGCGCCAGCGGAGCACAGGCGCCCCGAAGAGGACACGAGCGGCGCGGGGCACCGTCGGCCCGATCCCGCCACCGCCCTTCAGCACGCGTGACCGTTTCGGCATGCCGTTCACGCATTCACTCAACGACCAGCGAGTCACGACATGAAGATCGGCAAAGCCACCGTCCCCGAATCGGCGATCTGCGGCGCCGACGACGAGACCATCGTCGTGCGCGGCGCCGACCTGTGCCGCGACCTGATCGGCAAAGTCCCGTTCACCGATTACGTCTGGCTGCTCGTCACCGGCGAGCGGCCGAACGCGATGCAAAGCCGGCTGCTCGACGCCACGCTGGTGGCCATCGCCGAGCACGGCCTGGTGCCCAGCGTGCAGGCGGCGCGCATGACGCTGGCCGCCGCGCCCGACGCGCTGCAAGGCGCGGTGGCCGCGGGCATCCTCGGCTGCGGCTCGGTGATCCTGGGCGCCTCCGAGACCGCGGGGCGCTTGTTCCTGCGCATCGACGCGCTGGCGCTGGAGAAGAGGCTTTCGCTCGAAGACGCCGCCGGCGAGGTGGTGCGCGACCTGCGCGCGGCCCGGCACGCGATTCCCGGTTACGGCCACCCGCTGCACAAGGACCGCGACCCGCGCGTGGCGCGCCTGTTCGCCGTGGCGGCCGAGGCGGGGACGCCGGGGCGTTTCATCGCCATTGCCGAAGCGGTGGAGAAGGTGCTGCCCGGCCTCACCGGCCGCGACCTGCGCCTGAACGTCTCGGCGGCCATCCCGGCGGTGCTGCTCGACGTGGGCTTCCCGGCCGAGGCGCTGCGCGGCGTGCCGATCCTCGCCCGCTGCGCCGGCCTGATCGGCCACCTCACCGAGGAACTGGCGCGGCCGATCGGCTTCGCGCTGTCGTACCAGGCCACGCGCGAGCAGCGCTACACCGGCGCGCTGCCGGCGGGCGTGGCGCTGAAGCCGGGCGGGCACGGTTGAAGGCAGGAGGCACAGGACACGATGAGCAACGCGAAAGTGCTGGCCGGCGTGCGCGTGCTCGAGCACGGCACCTTCATCACCGGCCCGGCGGCCTCGATGCTGCTGGCCGACCTCGGCGCCGAGGTCGTGAAGGTCGAGCAGCCCGAAGGCGACCCGTTCCGTGCCTTCCGTGGCGGCCTGTACAGCCCGCACTACCAGACCTACAACCGCAACAAGAAGAGCGTGCGGCTCGATACGCGCGACCCCGAGGACCTGAAGCGCTTCGACAAGCTGGTGGCCGAGGCCGACGTCTACATCCAGAACTTCCGCCCCGGCGTTGCGGCGAAGATCGGCGCCGGCGAGGCGCGGCTGCGCGAGCTGAACCCGCGGCTGGTCTACTGCGCCATCAGCGGCTTCGGTCCCGACGGCCCTGCGGCGGCGCGGCCGAGCTACGACACGGTGGCGCAGGCGGCCAGCGGCTTTCTCAAGCTGCTGGTGAACCCGGCCAACCCGCGCGTCGTGGGGCCGGCCATCGCCGACGCGCTGACCGGGTTCTACGCGGCGCTGGGCATCCTCGGGGCGCTGGTCGAGCGCGAGCGCAACGCCGGCGGCGCCAGCACGGGCCGCCGCGTCGAAGTCTCGATGTTCGAGGCGATGACGCACTTCAACCTCGACGCGTTCACGCACCTGTTCAGCGAAGGCGAGGTGATGGGCCCGTACAGCCGGCCGAGCGTCTCGCAGAGCTACGTCGTGAAGTGCGGCGACGGCCAGTGGCTGGCGCTGCACATGAGCAGCCCGCCGAAGTTCTGGCAGGGGCTGGCCAAGGCGATCGAGCAGCCCGACCTCTTCGACGACCCGCGCTTCGCCACGCGCGAGGCACGCATCGAGCACCAGGAAGCGCTGATTGGCGTGCTCGGCGCGCACTTCGCGCGCCAGCCGCGCGCCGAGTGGTGCCGGCGCCTGGAAGCGCTGGACGTGCCGCACGCGCCGATGTACGACACCGACGAAGTGCCCGCGGACCCGCAGGCGAAGCATCTGCAGCTCTTCGTCGACGCGCCGCACCCGGGCCAGCCCGGCGCGCGCTGGCGTACCGTGCGCTCGCCGCTGTCGTTCGACGGCCAGCGCGCGCTCGAAGTCAGCGCGCCGCCGCTCCTGGGCGACCACGACGAAGCGCTGCGCGCCGGGCAGCCGTTGTGGTCGCCGCGGCCCGATCGGCGAAGCTGATGCCGTTGGCGAGTCCGGTCTTCCCTTTCAAAGGAGTCCCTCGATGAAGTCGTCCTTGCTGTTCGGCCCGCTGCTGGCGGCCCTCGTCGCGCTTCACCCCGGCGCCGGTGCGCAGCCGTCGCAGGCGTCGGTCTTCCCGAGCAAGCCGATCCGCTTCATCGTCCCCTTCAGCGCCGGCAGCGGCACCGACATCGCCGCGCGTGCCGTGGGCGAACTGATGGCCAGGAGCCTGGGGCAGCCGGTGGTCGTCGAGAACCGGCCCGGGGCCGGCGGCACCATCGCCGCGGCGGCGGTGGCCAAGGGCGATGCCGACGGCTACACCGTGCTGGTGCCGAGCTCGGGCCACGCGGCCAACCCTTCGATCTACCCGAACCTCAGCTACGACACGCTGAAGGACCTGACCGGTGTGACGCCGCTGGTCGCGCTGCCCAACGTGCTGGTGGTGAACCCGGCCAAGGGCTGGAAGAGCGTGGCCGACCTCGTCGCCGCGGCGAAGGCGAAGCCGGGGGCGCTGAACTATGCCTCGGCCGGCGTCGGCAGCGCCACCCATTTCAACGCCGAGAAGTTCCGCCTGCAGGCCGGCATCACCGCCGTGCACGTGCCGTTCAAGGGCACGCCCGAGGCGATGGGCGACGTCGTCGGCGGCCGCAGCGACTGGTTCTTCGCGCCGTTGTCTTCGGCTTTGCCGCTCATCCGCGAAGGCCGCCTGCAGGCGCTGGCGGTGAGCAGCGCGCAGCGCAGCGCGCTGCTGCCCGACGTGCCGACGACGGTGGAAGCGGGCGTGCCCGGTTCGGACTACACGTTCTGGGTGGCGCTGGTCGTGCCCGCGGCGACGCCGGCCGCGGCGGTGGCGCGGCTGCAGCAGGAGGCGGCCAAGGCGCTGGCCACGCCCGAGCTCGTCGAGCGGCTGGCGCGGCTGGGCGCCGAGCCGATGGTGATGCCGAGCGCCGACTTCAACGTCTTCCTGCGCGGCGAGGTCGAGGCGGCGGCGCGCATCGTCAAGGCGGCGGAGCTGAAGCCGCAGTGAGAATGGGCCGGTGCGCCGGGCGCGCTCGCCGGCCTTGGCGTTCTTTCCCGTCCTCCTCCCCTTCATCCCCACCAACCGGATCGATCCAGGAACATGAACCCCCTCGACATCGTCGGCCTGTGCGGCAGCCTGCGCAAAGCCTCCTACAACCGGCACGCCTTGCGCCTGGCGGGCGAGCTGATGCCGGCATCGATGAAGCTCGACATCCTCGAGTGGCGCGACGTTCCCGTGTTCGACGCCGACGTGCTGGCCGCCGGCCTGCCTTCCACCGTGGCCACCGTGCGCGAGCGCATCCGGCGCGCCGACGGCGTGCTGATCGTGACGCCGGAATACAACTTCTCGATTCCCGGCGGGCTGAAGAACGTCCTCGACTGGACCAGCCGCGGCGACGACCAGCCCTGGGCCGGCAAGCCGGTGGCGCTGTTCACCGCCTCGCCCGGCCCGGTGGGCGGTGCGCGCGTGCAGTACGACCTGCGCAAGGTGCTGCTGTTCCTCAACACGCACGTGCTCGCCAAGCCCGAGATCTTCATCAGCATGGCCGGCACGAAGTTCGACGCCGAGGGCCGCTGCACCGACGACGGCACGCGCAAGTTCGTCACCGACCAGATGGCGGCGTTCGAACGCTGGATCGGCGCGGTGGCGAAGATGAAGGCGTGACAGCCGCCGCCTTCCCGAACCGCGCGTGAGCTGCCCGTGAGCGCCAGCGGCGGCGACGAAGCCGCTGGCTCCGTCCTCGCTCCTGGCCGTGCCGCTGCGGCTGCCACGGCCGGCGGCGACGCAGCCCCCCGGCCCTGGCATGCGCTCGCCGCCGAGGAGGCGGCCGCGCTGCTCGGCACCGACCCGGCGCGCGGCCTCGGGACCGACATCGCCGCGCTGCGCCTGGCCGAGCACGGGCCGAACGCGTTGCCCGAGCCGCCGGAGCGGCCGCTTTGGCGGCTCTTCGCCGCGCAGTTCGCCAGCCCGCTGATCGCGATCCTCTTCGTCGCCGCCGCGCTGGCGGTGGGGCTCGGGCACCTCGGCGATGCCGGCGTCATCGTCGTCGTCGTGCTCGTCAACGCGGTCGTCGGCACGTTCCAGGAAGGGCGCGCCGAGCGCTCGATGGCGGCGCTGCGGCGGCTGGCGCAGTTGCAGGTGCGCGTGCTGCGCGACGGCGTCGAGCAGCCGTTGCCGGCGCGCGACCTGGTTCCCGGCGACGTGCTGCTGCTGGCCGCCGGCGACGCCGTGGCCGCCGACGCGCGCGTGCTCGAAGCGGCGCAGCTGCAGGCGGCCGAGGCGGCGCTCACCGGCGAATCGGTGCCGGTGGCCAAGTCGGCGGCCGCGGTGCCGGAGGCGGCCGGCCTCGCCGACCGCCACGGCATGGTCCACGCCGGCACCTTCGTCAGCGCCGGGCGGGCGCGCACGCTCGTCGTCGCCACCGGGGCGCGCACCGAGGTCGGCCGCATCGCCGAGCTGACCGAGCGCGCCGAAGAGCCGCCGACGCCGCTGGCGCTGCGCCTGGCCGCGTTCGGCCGCGCGCTGGTGGTTGCCGCCGTCGTTCTCTTCTTCGTCGTCGTCGCGCTCGGCCTGGCGCGCGAGCTGCCGCTGGCCGACGTGCTGATGGTGGCGATCAGCCAGATGGTCTCGATGGTGCCCGAGGGCCTGCCGGTGGCGATGACGATCGCGCTGGCCGTGGGCATGCAGCGCATGGCCGCGCGCGGCGCCGTCATCCGCCGCCTGGCGGCGGTGGAGACGCTGGGCAGCACGACGGTGATCTGCAGCGACAAGACCGGCACGCTGACGAAGAACGAGATGACGGCGGTGGCGCTGTGGCTGCCCGGCGCGGCCGGCCGCGAATCGGCACAGCCGCAAGGCCGCACGGGCCGGACGTTCGAAGTGAGCGGCATCGGCTACGCGCCGGCCGGCGTCGTGCGGCCGGTGGTGACGGAGGGGGCGGCGGGGACGCAGGGGGCGGCGGGGACGCAGGGGGCAGCGGGGGCGCAGGGGGCGGCGGGGGCACAGGGGGCGGCGGGGGCCGCGGTCGATGCCGCCGCGCTCGGTGCTGCCACCGACTCCGGCCTTGCTGCGCTGCTGCGCGCTGCGGTGCTGTGCAACGACGCCGAGCTGCTGCCGCCCGAGGGCGAAGGCGGCGCCTGGTCGGTGCTGGGCGATCCCACCGAGGGCGCGCTGCTCGTGCTGGCCGCCAAGGCCGGCCTCGATGCGGCCGCCGAGCGCGCCGCGGCGCCGCGCGCCGGGGAGCTGCCGTTCGACGCCGAGGCGAAGCTGATGGCGACGATGCACGCGGCGCCTGCGGCGCGGCGCGAGATCTTCGTGAAGGGGGCGCCCGAGGCGGTGCTGCGCCTGCTGCCCACCGGGGGCCCCCAGGCGCACTGGCTGCGCGCCCTGCGCGACGAGGCGCGCACGACGGCCGACGCCTTCGCGGCGCGGGCGTTGCGCGTGCTGGCGGTGGCCGTGGTCGACGACGAGGCGCAAGGCGGCGACCTTGCCGAGGGCCGGCCAGGGCGCCCGCTCCTCGACGCGGCGGCCGGCTTCGACGCCTTCGCTGGCCGCGTGCGCCTGCTCGGCCTCGTCGGCGAGATCGATCCGCCGCGCGACGAAGCGCGCGCGGCGGTGGCCGCCTGCCGCCGCGCCGGCATCCGGCCCGTGATGGTCACCGGCGACCACAAGCTCACCGGCCTGGCGATCGCGCGCGAGCTGGGCATCGCGCGCGAAGAACACCGCGAGCGCGCCGTCGACGGCAGCGAACTCGAGCGCATGAGCGAGCCCGATCTGGAACGCGCGCTGCCGCACATCGCCGTCTTCGCGCGCGTGCAGCCGGCGCAGAAGCTGCGCATCGTGCGCGCACTGCAGGCGCGCGGCGAAGTGGTGGCGATGACCGGCGACGGCGTCAACGACGCGCCGGCGCTGGCGCGCGCCGATGTCGGCGTGGCGATGGGGGTCACCGGCACCGAAGTGGCCAAGAGCGCCGCGCGCGTCGTCCTCACCGACGACAACTTCGCCACCCTGGTGGCGGCGGTGGAGCAGGGGCGCGTCGTCTACGGCAACCTGAAGAAGGTGATCCTGTATCTCTTCGCGACCTCGGTGGACGAGGTGATCGTGCTGCTGCTGGCGCTGCTGGCGTGCTACCCGCTGCCGGTGGAGGAGGTTCAGATCCTGTGGATCATCATCGTCACCGAGGTCACGCTGTCGGTGAACCTGGTGTTGGACCCGGGCTGCGGTCTCTAG
>JAEUPF010000034.1 GCA_016790425.1 Rubrivivax sp. | reverse complement strand
TTGGCCGCCTGCGGCTTGGCCTTCTCGGTGAAGTAGGCCATCACGCGGCGCGCGATCGAGGGCGACAGCGGCGGCTCGCCCTGGCTGATGCGCTGCAGCTGCTCGGTGATCTGCTCGCGCGGCTGCTCCTTGAGGATGTAGCCGAAGGCGCCGGCCTGCAGGGCCGGGAAGAGGTGCTCGTCGTCGTCGTGGATGGTGACGATGACGCTTTGCGCCTCGGGCTGCAGGTCGCGCAGCTTGGTCACCACGTCGACGCCGCTGCCGTCGGGCAGGCCGAGGTCGATCAGTGCGAGGTCGAAGCGCTGGGTGGCCACCAGCGACATCGCGTCGCCGATGCGCGCGCTCTCGCTGATCACGGCGTCGGGGAAGACCTGCAGCACGAGCTTGCGCATCCAGGCGCGGATTTCGGGCAGGTCCTCGAGCAGGAGGATGTGTTTCATCACGCGCGACCGCGGGGTGGGCGGCACCTGGGCAGGGGGTTGACGGCCATGTTATCGGCGCCCCTCGCGCGCTCATGACGTCCCGGTGGCGCGATCCAGCGGAAGCGTGAGGCGTATCACGGTCCCATATCCCGGTCCGCTCTCGACGAGGCATTGCCCCTGCAGCTGCTTGGCGCGGTTCTTCATGCTGGCCAGGCCGTGGCCGCGATCGAGGCGCGCGTCGACGTCCTGCGATATGCCGTCGCCGTTGTCCTGGATGACGAGCTGGAAGTCGCCGTCGGCGGTGACGCAGCTGACCGAACAGCGCGAGGCGCCGCTGTGCTTGATGATGTTGCTGGTGGCCTCGCGCAGGATGCGCGTCGTCTGCACGTAGGCGCGCGAGCTCAGCATCTGCGGAGCCTCGTCGGGACCGTGCCACTCGCCTTCGATGCCGGCCTGGCCGAGGCGGGCCACGGTCTCGGCGCGCCAGTCGCCCATCGCGTCCGCCAGCCGCACCGGGCGGCCGGTGAGGCCGCGCACCGACAGGCGCATCTCCTCCAGCGCCTCGCGTGCCAGCGTGCTGATGCGGTCGGACTCGCTGGTGTGCACGATCGTCAGCAGCTTGGCGCCCAGGTCGTCGTGCAGGTCGGCGGCGATGCGCTTGCGCTCCTTCTCGGCCACCTGCTCGACCTTGTGGTCGGCGATCTGGCGCATGTTGCGCTCGATCTCCTGTGTCGCTTCGCGCACGCGCTGCTCGAGCTGCGCCTTGCCCTGCTCGAGCTGCGCGCGCGAGGCCTCGGCTTCGCGGCGTGCGCGGCCGTGCTGCATCACGAGGCGCAGGCCGACGAAGAGCACCACCAGCGGCAGCGCCACGCCGGCCAGCCCGGCCGGAAATTGCGCCGCGTTGCCGGCGCCCAAGGCGCCGGCCAGCACCGCCAGCGCGACGCCGGCGGCCAGCAGCGCGGCCGGCAGGCGCATCTCGGCGCTCCCGCGGTGGCGCAGAAGCAGCACGCCGGCAGCGCCGATCTCGACGGCGAAGACCCAGTACCAGACCACCGCAAGCATGTGCAGCCGCTCGGGGCCGGCGGCCAGCAGCGACACGGCGACGACGGCGCACTGCACCGGCAGCCCGCTGTCGGCCTGCTTCAGCCGCATGCCGCGCGAGCGCAGCAGGAACTGCACCGCCGCCCAGGTGATGAAGGCCAGCAGCACCAGCAGCAGGAATTCGGCGACGCGGTGCGACACCGGCAGGTCGCGCAGCCACAGCCGCGAGTCGAACACGGCCAGCCCCACGCACAGCGCCCCGAAGTACGCCAGCTGGCTCTGGCGCCGGTTGACATAGCCCAGCACGAACATGAAGCCGCCCATCAGCAAGAGCGTCGCGCTGGCGCCTTGCGCGAAGCCCACCGCCAGCGCCGTCTGGCGCCCGTGATACGGCGCCAGCGCCGCCAGCGGCCCGACGACGAGTTCGGACAGGCCGCCGGCGCGCTGCGCCGAGCCCACTTCGGCCAGGCGGTGCCCGACCACCTTGATGTCCAGCTCGTTGCGCCCGGCCACCAGCAACGCTGGCGGCAGCGTCACCAGCTGCGGCCGGCTGCACTGGTGCGACACCGGTTCGCGCATGCGCCCGCCGCTGGCGACGATCTGGCCGTTGAGGTGCACCTCGTAGCTGGAGCACACGCGCGCGATGTGCAGCGCCAGCAGTTCGCCGGCCGGGCCGCGGCGGGCGCCGCCGCTGCCGGCCGCTGCGCCCTCGGCGCGCCTTTCGCCGGCCAGCGGATCGAACTCCACCTGCACCCGGTACCACACCGTGCCCTGGAAGCCCGGGCGGCTGGCGCTCCAGTCGTCGGGCAGCGTCACCGCCTGCACCGGCGCCGGTACGGCCGGGAACTCGGGGCCGTCGCCCACGGCGACGACGGCGCTGCGCATCTCCTGGGCGCCCTCGGGCAGGTCGTCGCCGGCGAGCACCGGCGCTGCCGCCGCCAGGCCGACCGCTGCCATCAGCGGCAGCAGCAGCCGCCGCCGCGCCCACAGCGTGGCCGCTCGCGCGGCCGGCGTTCGCCAAGCCAGGTGGTTCATCGGCCGGTTGGGGTGGGGAGTCCTCGCAATCGTCAACCGGTCATTCTTGCAGCCCTGCCTGCGGCTGCCGCCAGGCCGAGGTGCCGCCATCTGCGCCGCTTCGCACGGCCGGCGGCGGCGCTGCGACAATCCGCGGCCCGCCGGGCGCCGCCGCGCTGATCGCCCGGCACGCCACCGCCGACCGCAAGCTCCCCTCTTGATCCGCCGCCACCGCATCGTCGACGCCGACAACCACCGCCTTGCCAACCTGTGCGGGCCGCTGGACGCTCACCTGCGGCAGATCGAGGCGGCGATGGACGTTCGCATCGCCCGCCGCGGCGCCGAGTTCCGCCTCGAGGGCGCGCGCGAAGCGGTGCAGCGCACCGGCGCGCTGCTCGACCGCCTGTACGCAGCCGCGGCGCAGCCGCTCAAGGACGAGCCGTTGCGGCTGGCGCTGGTCGAAGCGGCGGCGCCGGCCCAAGGCCATGCCGGGGCGCAAGGCGCACAAGCCGTGCAGGCCGGGGCGGCCGCGCCGCGCACCGAAGGCCCGATCGTGCTGCACACGCGCCACGCCGACCTCGCCGGCCGCACGCCGAACCAGGTGCAGTACCTGCGCCAGATGCTCTCGCACGACATCACCTTCGGCATCGGCCCCGCGGGCACCGGCAAGACGTTCCTCGCCGTCGCCTGTGCCGTCGACGCGCTCGAGCGCCAGGGCGTGCAGCGCATCGTGCTGACGCGCCCGGCGGTGGAGGCCGGCGAGCGGCTGGGCTTCCTGCCCGGCGACCTGGCGCAGAAGGTCGACCCGTACCTGCGGCCGCTGTACGACGCGCTGTACGACCTGATGGGTTTCGACCGCGTCACGCGCGCGTTCGAGAAGGGGCAGATCGAGATCGCGCCGCTGGCGTTCATGCGCGGGCGAACGCTGAACCACGCCTTCGTCATCCTCGACGAAGCGCAGAACACCACGCGCGAGCAGATGAAGATGTTCCTCACGCGCATGGGCTTTCGCAGCCGCTGCGTGGTCACCGGCGACGTGAGCCAGATCGACCTGCCGCGCGAGACGATGAGCGGCCTCGTCGAGGCGCGCCGCATCCTGGCCCGCGTCAAGGGCATCGCCTTCACCGACTTCACGGCCGCCGACGTGGTGCGCCACCCGCTCGTGGCCCGCATCGTCGAAGCCTACGACGCAGCGGCGCGTCCGGCCGGCGCGTGAAGGCCGGGCCGGTGGCCGGAGCGGCGAGCGCAGCGGCGGGCGGCGCAGCGGGCCGTGCGCCGACCCGCGTCCCGAGCCTCGTGCTGTCGCTGCAGTTCGCCGATGCGCGCCACAAGGCGCTGCTGCCGCGGCACCGCGTCGCGCGCTGGGTTCGCGCGGCGCTGCAGGCCGACGCCCAGATCACCGTGCGCATCGTCGGCGGCGAAGAAGGCCGCTCGCTGAACCGTTCCTATCGTGGCAAGGACTACGCCACCAACGTCCTCACCTTCGACTACCAGCGCGAACCGCTCGTCGTGGCCGACCTCGTGCTGTGTGCGCCGGTGCTCGCAGCCGAGGCCAAGGCGGCGGGCATCGGGGTGCAGGCGCACTACGCGCACCTGCTCGTGCACGGGACCCTGCACGCGCAGGGTTACGATCATCGGCGCGCCGCCGAGGCCAGGCGGATGGAACGGCGCGAGAGCGAGCTGCTCGTCGCGCTCGGGTTCGCGGACCCGTACGCGCGCTGAAGCGCCGCTGGCGGCGCGTTGGGCCGCGCCGACCCCGAGACGATGGTTCAGCCGGCCGTCGTTGCGGCCGTCGTTGCGGCCGGCTCGGCGCCCATGGCGACACCGGCGGCGTGCGCCTGCCGGTCGGCGTGGTAGCTGCTGCGCACGAGCGCACCGACGGCGGCGTGCGAGAAACCCATCGCCTGCGCCTCGCGCTCGAACATCCTGAAGGTGTCGGGATGCACGTAGCGCCGCACCGGCAGATGGTGGCCGCTGGGCGCCAGGTACTGCCCGATGGTGAGCATGTCGATGCCGTGCGCGCGCATGTCGCGCATGACTTCGAGGATCTCCTCGTCGCTCTCGCCCAGGCCCACCATCAAGCCGCTCTTGGTCGGCACGCCCGGCACTTCCTGCTTGAACTTGGCGAGCAGGTTCAGGCTGAACGCGTAGTCCGAGCCCGGCCGCGCTTGCTTGTACAGGCGCGGCACGGTCTCGAGGTTGTGGTTCATCACGTCCGGCGGCGCCGCCTTCAGGATGCCCAGCGCCCGGTCGTCGCGGCCGCGGAAGTCGGGCGTGAGGATCTCGATGCGGGTGCCCGGTGACGCCGCGCGCACGCTGCGGATGCATTCGACGAAGTGCGCCGCGCCGCCGTCGCGCAGGTCGTCGCGGTCGACGCTGGTGATGACCACGTACTTCAGCTTCAGCGCCGCGATCGTCCGGGCCAGGTTCGCCGGCTCGTCGGCATCCAGCGGGTCGGGGCGGCCGTGGCCGACGTCGCAGAACGGGCAGCGCCGCGTGCACTTGTCGCCCATGATCATGAAGGTGGCGGTGCCGTGCCCGAAGCACTCGCCGATGTTCGGGCAGCTCGCCTCCTCGCACACCGTGACGAGCTTGTTGGCGCGCAGGATCTCCTTGATCTCGTAGAAGCGCGTGCTCGGGCTGCCGGCCTTGACGCGGATCCACTCGGGCTTCTTCAGCACCTCGGTGGCGGCGACCACCTTGATCGGGATGCGCGAGGTCTTTGCTTGCGACTTCTGCTTGGCGCTGGGGTCGTAGGTCGGGGGGGTCATGAGGAGGCAACGTTCGGCGCGCCGCGGCGCTCGCCGATTCTAGGCAGGCCGAATCCGGCTGACGCACCGGCACCCGGCTGCACGCGGCCGAATCCGGCCGCTCCTGTACCCCGCTGCATCCGCTGGCCGCACCGGGGCGTAAAGAGCGCTGCCGCGGCAACACAACGCCTTTCCATCCATGGCCCTACGACCGTGTCGGGCCGCCTCGTGCCCTTCGATCCCTTCAGGAGTCCGCTCATGCAAACCGCCCGCATCGCGCCGCGGCGCCGCCTGGCGCCGCTCGTCGCGGCGGCGCTGGCCGCCACGGCCGGCATCGCCACCGCCCCCACCAGTTTCGCTTCCAGCCACCGCGAAGCGCCGTTCATCACCACCGCGCCGAAGGTGGACGGCACCGACTTCTACATGTTCCGCAGCTACGAGCCGGGCCGCGACGGCTACGTGACGTTGATCGCCAACTACCAGCCGCTGCAGGCGGCGTACGGCGGTCCCAACTACTTCAAGATGGATCCGAACGCGCTGTACGAGATCCACATCGACAACAACGGCGACGCGAAGGAGGACATCACCTTCCAGTTCCGCTTCGACAACAAGCTGGCCAACAACGGCAACGGCATCACCCTTTCGATCGGCGGCAAGGACGTCGCGATCCCGCTCACGCAGGGCGGCCAGATCACCGCGCCCAACGCCGCAGCCAGCAACGTCGCCGAGAGCTACACCGTCACCGTCGTGCGCGGCGACCGCCGCAGCGGCCAGCGTGCCGCGCTCACCAACGCCAGCGGCGGCGGCACCTCGTTCGCCAAGCCGGTGGACAACATCGGCACCAAGACGATCCCCGACTACGCGGCCTACGCCGCGCAGCACATCTACACCGTCAACATCCCCGGCTGTGCGCAGCCGGGCAAGGTCTTCGTCGGCCAGCGCAAGGACGCCTTCGCGGTGAACCTGGGCACGATCTTCGACCTCGTGAACGCGCCGCTGGCGGTGATCACCGACCCGACGAAGATCGGTGCCGCCGAAAACACCATCGGCGACGCCAACGTGACGACGCTGGCGCTGGAAGTGCACAAGAGCTGCCTGACCGCTGGCAGCGACCCCGTCATCGGCGGCTGGACCACCGCCAGCCTGCGCCAGGGTCGCCTGCTCGACCCGACGCCCAAGAGCGGCCACCAGACCACCAGCTTCAACGCCGGCGCCTGGGTGCAGGTGTCGCGCCTGGGCATGCCGCTGGTCAACGAGGTGGTCATCGGCCTGAAGGACAAGGACCGGTTCAACGGCTCCAAGCCGGTGAACGACGCCCAGTTCGCCGACTACGTGACCAGCCCGACGCTGCCCAAGTTGCTGGAGATCGCGCTGGCCATCCCCGGCACGAGCCCGACCAACTTCCCGCGCACCGACCTCGTGACGACGTTCCTCACCGGCATCCCCGGCGTCAACAAGCCGGCGGGCAACGGCACGCCTTCTGAGATGCTGCGGCTGAACACCGACATCGCGCCGGTGCCGTTCGCCGAGCAGAACCGGCTGGGCATCGTCGGCGCCATCCTCGCCGGGCAACCCGACCGCGCCGGCTACCCGAACGGCCGCCGGCCGAAGGACGACGTCGTCGACATCTCGCTGGTGGCGGTGATGGGCGGCCTGTGCATGGCCAACGGCAACGGCAACGCGCTCGGTTTCGGCAGCGCGTGCAACCCGGGCGCGGTGCCGCTGGGCGCGACGGCGTTCGCCTTGCACGACGCCGTCGATCAGGCGGTGGTGCCGCTCCTGCCCGGCTTCCCGTACCTGACGACGCCGCTGCCCGGCGCCGGACAGTGACCGCCTGCGCACGAAGGAGCCCGACCATGAAGCGAACCCGTTCCGTGCTGGCTGCCGGCGCCGCCGTGGCGGCGACCACGCTGCTCGTCGCCGCCTGCGGCGGCGGCGACGACGACGCCACGCCCGCCGAAGACCCGACGCTGGTGCCCGCCAGCGCAACGAGCTCGATCGCCGCGTTCTTCGCGTTCACCGGCGCGATGATGTCGTCCGACACCGCCGAGCCGCTGCTGCTGGGCGCGGCCGGCACGGCGCCCACCAGCGAGACCGAAGAGCCGATGCCGCTCGGGCGGTAAGACGCCCGAGCCGCTCGCTCACGCGGGGCCGTCAGGCCAGCCGCCGCGCCAGGCTCGCCGCGAGCCGCGCGGCGGCGTCGCCCCAGGTGCAGCGCACGCCCAGGCTCGCCAGGTCCACGGTCGCCAGGCCCTTGTAGCCGCAGGGGTCGATGCGGTTGAACGGCGCCAGGTCCATCGCCACGTTCAGCGCCACGCCGTGGTAGCTGCAATGGTTGCTGACCTTGATGCCGAGCGCGGCCACCTTGCCCAGGCCGCGCAACGGGTCGGCCGCGTCGGGCTGCAGCACGGCGTGGCCGGCCGGGTCGGCCAGCCGCACGTACACCCCCGGCGCCGAGCGTACGCGGTGGCCGGTGAGGCCGAGTTCGGCCAGCACGTCGATCACCGCCTGCTCGAGGCGGTAGACGTATTCCTTGACGAAGTAGCCGCGGCGCCGCAGGTCGAGCAGCGGATAGGCGACCACCTGCCCCGGCCCGTGGTAGGTGACCTGGCCGCCGCGGTCGGTGCGCACGACCGGGATCGCGCCGGCTGCGAGGACATGTTCGTCGCGCCCGGCGATGCCCTGAGTGAACACCGGGTCGTGCTCGACGATCCACAGCTCGTCGGCGGTGGCGCCCAGGCGCGCACGCGTGAACGCCCGCATCGCCGACTCCGTCTCGGCATAGGGACGCCGGCCCAGCATCACTTTGCGCAGCACGGGGCCTGGTGTCGTGGCCGGTGTCGTGGCCGGTGTCGTGGCCGGTGTCGTTGCCGGTGTCGTTGCCGGTGTCGTTGCCGGTGTCGTTGCCGGTGCGGCGAGCGCAATCTCCATGCGCCCGAGTCTAGCCAGCGACCTGACGCGATCCTTCCCTAGAACCGGACTTGCCATGCCGGCCGTGGCGGCATCGGCCGGGCGCCTCGCGCCTTGCCGTTTCTCGCCTCGACAACCCTTGCTCTCGACGACGCTGACGCGCTGCGTCCGGCCTCAAAGGCGCAGCTGGCCGGCGAACACCACCGGCCCGGTCGGCGCGCCGGTGGGCGAACCACCCGGCGGCTCGACGCTGACGGCCAAGGCCGCCGTGCCGCCCGCCAGCAGGTTGGCCGGCAGCCGCGAGCGCGGCAGCACCGTGGCGCCGCTGGCCGAGATGACGCCCAGCGACTTCGGGGCGCCGCCGGCCGAAGGCGGCGGCACCGACCACAGTTCGAGCACGCGGTCGGGGCGCAACGGCAGCGTCGCCGACACCGGCTGCATCACCATCGCCTGGCCGTCGCCGCTGACACTGGCGACGAACGCGGCGCCGGCTCCCGGCGTGCCGGCCTGTCCTTCGAGCACGACGACGATCGGCGGCAATGCGGGCGGCGCGCGCAGCAGCGCCACCGTGAGCACGAGCACCGCGGCCGTGGCGAGCCCCGACAGGCCGCGCCACAGCGCCAGACGCTGCCACCACGGCGGCGGCGAAGAAGCCGAAGCGCCTGGCGACGCGGCGGTTGCCGCCTCGGCCCACAGCCGCCGCTCGATGGCGCGCCACACGCGGGGCGGCGGCGCCACCGGGGCGATGCTCGCGGCCAGCGGCAGCAGCCGCTCCTGCCAGTCGTGCACGGCGCCGCGCAGCACCGGGTGGCCGGGCAGCAGCGCCTCCAGTCGCCGGCGGGCGCCGTGCCGAAGCGTGCCGGCGACGTACTGCGCCGCCAGGGCCTCGGCGATGTCGTTGCGGGCGTAGTCCATCGCTGTCGCCTCGCTCAGCCGCGGCCCGCCGCGGCGCGGTCGCGCTGCACGCCGTGGTCGAGGCAGGTCTTCAGCGTGAGCAGCGCCCGGCGCACCCAGCTCTTCACGGTGCCCAGTGGCTGGCGCAGCTGCTCGGCCACTTCGGCGTGCGACAGGCCGTCGAAGAACGCCAGCGCCACGCTTTGCCGTTGCGCGGCACTCAGGTGCTCCATGCAGCGGCCGAGCTGGCGCGCGTCGCTGGCGCGCGCGAGCAGCTCGAAGGGGCCGGCCGCGTCGTCGGGCAGCGCTTCGAGGGCGCGCCGCTCCGCCTGGGCAGCGTCGTCGTCGCTGTCTTCGGCGCCCGCGCCGGCCAGCGAGACGACGCGCGGCTGCGCCTCGGCGCGGCGCAGACTGTCGATGGCGCGGTTGCGCGCGATGTGCGTCAGCCAGGTCAGCGGCTGGCTGCGCGCGGCGTCGAAGCCGGCCGCCGAGCGCCACAGCGCCACGTAGATCTCCTGCAGCAGTTCCTCGGCCAGCGCGCGGTCGTGCTGGATCCGCAGCACCACGCCGAAGAGGTAGCCGCTGGTCTTGTCGTACAGCTCGGCAAAGGCGCGCCGGTCGCCGAGGCCTGCGCGGGCCAGCAGGTGCGCCAGCTCGTGGCTGCGCTCGCTCCAGGCCGAAGGCGGCCGGGCGGTGGGGCGCTGCGGCCCGGCGTCGCGCGGGTGCGCCGGCGCGGCGTCGGCGCTGGCGCCGGCGGCGCCCACGGCGGCGGGTCTGGCCATCGGTGTGCGGGCTCGTCGAGTCGGGTCGGGTCGAACCCACCTTACGCAGCCGCTCGCCGATCGGATGCGCGAAAAACGCGCGCCGGCCGGCCGCTTGCCAAACCCCTGCGGCAAGCCCCGATTTGTGGCGTATCTTCCGCGCCTTGGCGGTGGCCGCGCCGCACCGCGCCGTTGCCGCCGCTTTTCCCGGGCCCGCCCGCCTTGCACGAACGTCATGCCGCAGGAAACGAAGCCCACCGCCGTTGCCTCCGCAGCCGCCGCAGCCGCAACCGCTTCAGCACCGGCCGCACCTGCTGCAGCACCGGCCGCAGCCGCTGCAGCGCCGGCCGCATCTGCTGCAGCACCGGCGCCAGCCGCTGCAGCGCCAGCCGCAGCCGCTGCAGCGCCAGCCGCAGCCGCAGCCGCGGCCGCGGCCACCACGCCGGCGCCGCGCCACATCCGCCTCACCTCGCACCCGGG
This sequence comes from Rubrivivax sp., assembly GCA_016790425.1. Classification (GTDB taxonomy): domain Bacteria; phylum Pseudomonadota; class Gammaproteobacteria; order Burkholderiales; family Burkholderiaceae_C; genus Rubrivivax. The sequence continues at coordinate 23,866 of JAEUPF010000034.1, read as the reverse complement.
CCAGGGCCCCGGGGGTGCGCCGCGCATCGTGTGGGGTGCGGCCGATGCCGCCACCCGCGGCCCCGTCGTGGGCACCACCAGCCAGCGCGGCCAGCGCAACGTGGTGGGCACGCACAGCGGCAGCTATGGCGTCTACCGCGCGCTGGCCGTCGCCGCGGGCAACCTCGTGCGCGGGCACCGCGCCGACCTCACCAACACCGCGCCCACCGACGCCATCGGCCCCTACCCGAGCTGGTCAGGCCACGATGGCGCGACGAAGATCGTCTCGCTCGACCCCTGGGGCGCTTCGGTGCAGGAGGTGTTCGCCGACGAGATCGCCCGCGGCTACGACATCCGCCCCACCATCGCGGTGACGAAGGCGCATGTGCATCTGCCCGAGATCAAGCAGGCCATCGCCTTCCAGCGCCTGTACCCCGATGGCCGCATCCTGCTCGACGACGCCTCGGCCGCGGTGACGAAGATCGCCGTGGAGCCGGTGTGGTGGCTGCCCGGCGTCGCGGCGCGCTTCAAGGTCAGCGAGACCGAGCTGCGCCGCGCGCTGTTCGAAGAGACCGGCGGCATGTACCCCGAGCTCGTGACGCGCAGCGACCTCGAGGTCTTCCTGCCGCCGATCGGCGGCCAGACGCTGTACGTCTTCGGCGACGTGCGCGACCTCGCCAACCCGGCGGTGACGCTCACCGCGCGCGTGCACGACGAGTGCAACGGCAGCGATGTCTTCGGCAGCGACATCTGCACCTGCCGCCCGTACCTGACGCACGCCATCGAGGAGTGCATCGCCGGCGCCCAGGCCGGCGGCGTCGGCCTCATCGCCTACAGCCGCAAGGAAGGGCGCGCCCTCGGCGAGGTGACCAAGTTCCTCGTCTACAACGCGCGCAAGCGCCAGGAAGGCGGCGACCGTGCCGACAAGTATTTCCTGCGCACCGAGTGCGTGGCCGGCGTGCAGGACATGCGCTTCCAGGAACTGATGCCCGACGTGCTGCACTGGCTGGGCATCACGAAGATCCATCGCCTGGTGAGCATGAGCAACGACAAGTTCGACGCCATCACCGGCAGCGGCATCGAGGTGGGCACGCGCGTCAAGATTCCCGAGGCGCTGGTGCCCGCCGACGCGAAGGTGGAGATCGAGGCGAAGATCGCTGCCGGCTACTTCACCGACGGCAGCGTCCCCAGCGCCGCCGACCTGGCGCTGGTGAAGGGGCGGGGCCTCGAATGAGCAACGCCGCGGTGCCGCAGCGCCCGGCACCGGCGCCCGACAGTCTGGCGCTGCTGCGGCACCCGGGCACCATCCGCGCGCGCTGCCGCGCCGTGCTCGAGGCGGTGAGCGACGAGCGCAGCGCCTGGTTCCGCGTCGATCGCGCGCGCCTGGCCGATGTGGCCGCGCGGGTGGCGGCGCTGACGCGCAAGCGGTTCCCCGACCTGAACGTGCCGCCGCACAGCCGCTGGCGGCACTTCGAAGCCGGCGGCGTGAACCGCCGCGCCGAGCTGGAGGCACGGCTCGCCGGCCGCAGCGTGCTCGAAGCGGCGCGCGCACGCATCGATCTCGCCTTCGTGAGCGTGCTGCTCGACGCCGGCGCCGGCCCGGCCTGGCGCTACACCGACAACGACGGCCAGCGCTACAGCCGCAGCGAGGGCCTGGGCGTGGCGAGCCTGCGCGCCTTCGTCGGCGGGCGCTTCTCGGCGCAGGCCGACGACCCGCTGCGCGCCGACGCGAGCGTGCTGGCGCGCGTCGACGCGGCGGCCTTGAGCGGCATCTTCCAGGTCGGCCCGGACAACCCGATGGTCGGCCTCGAAGGGCGGGCCGCGCTGGTGGCCCGGCTGGGCGCGGTGCTGCTGGGGGCGCGCGCCGCAGCGGGCGCCCGGCCCGAGGAACCGCCGACGCCGCGGGCGCCGCAAAGGCCGGCGCAACTGCTCGAACGCCTGGGCTTGGCGGGTGTCACCGCCGGCGCCGCCGGCGCGGACGCCGCGCGGTCCGGCGATGCCGGCGAACCGCCACCGGGCGCCGGAGCGGGGGCCGCGGCCGGCGCCATGCCTGCCGCGCGCGTCAGCCCGGCGACGCTGCTGCAGCAGGTGCTGGTGCTGACCGACGGCATCTTCACCCAGGGCACCCAGGTGATGGGCCGCGGCGTCGGCGACGTGTGGGCACACCGTTTCGCCGGCAACCGCGTGGCCGGCGGCGGCACCGACCCGGTGACCGCCGGCGTGGTGCCGTTCCACAAGCTCAGCCAGTGGCTGTGCTACTCGCTGCTCGAGCCGCTGGCGTGGGCCGGCATCGAGGTGGCCGACGACGACCCGGCCGCCGGCCTGACCGGCCTGCCCGAGTACCGCAACGGTGGCCTGCTGCTGGACGCCGGGGTCATCGTGCCGCGCCACGCGCAGCTCGCCGAACGGCGCTTCAAGCCCGGCGACGAGGCGATCGTCGAGTGGCGCGCGCTGACGGTGGCCTTGCTCGATGAACTGGCCCCGCTGGTGCGCGAGCACCTCGGCCGCGGCGAACGGGAACTGCCGCTGGCGGCGATCCTCGAAGGCGGCACCTGGGCGGCGGGGCGCGAGATCGCCCTCGAGAAGCGCGCCGGCGGCGCGCCGCCGCTGACGATCGACAGCGACGGCCCCGTGTTCTGAACGCCCGCCTTCCCCGGCTTCGTCGGAGGGACCATGCACATCCTGCAAGACCGCGGCAACGAAAGCCACCGTGCGCGGGGTCGGGAGGCGAGCAGGGTCGCAAGGTGGGCGAGCCTTGCCGGGCGGGCCGCAGCGGCGATGACCGCGTCACTGCTGCTTTCCTGCGGCGGCGGTGGCGACGGCGGCGGTTCCGGCACGCTGCCGCAGACGGTGACGCTCACCTTCCCGGCCGACGGCAGCGACGGGCTTTCGGGCATCGTCACGCTCGGGGCGGCAACGGCGGCCAATGCCGGCATCGTGGCGGTGGAGTTCCAGATCGACGGCACCGCCATCGGCGCCGAGGACACCAGCGCCCCCTACGCCGCGAGCCTGGACACGACACCCTTCAGCGAGGGCCAGCATGTCATCCGCGCGCGCGGGCGCGACGCGGCCGGCAACCGCAGCGCATGGTCGAGCGCTGTCGTGCGCCTGGCCACCGGTCGCAGCGAGCCGGCCGGCTTCACGCGCAACGACAACTGGGTGGGCGGCCTGGCGAACGCGGCCGCGTTTGCGCTGGCACCCGACGGCCGCATCTTCGTTGCCGAGCAGGGCGGCAACCTGCGCGTGGTGAAGAACGGTGCGCTGCTCGGCTCGCCGTTCGTGAGCCTGAACGTCGATGCTGCCGACGAGCGCGGCCTCGTCGGCGTGGCCGTGCACCCGAACTTCGTCGTCAACCACTTCGTCTACGTCTACTACACGCGCGTCAACGGCAACGCGCGCAACAACCGCATCGTGCGCTACGTGGCCACGGGCGACGTGGCCACCGACCCCGGCACGCTCATCCTCGAACTGCCCGACCTGGCCGGCAGCAACCACAACGGCGGCGGGATGCGCTTCGGTCCCGACGGCAAGCTCTACGTCGGCGTGGGCGACAACGGCAACGGCGCGCTGGCGCAGGACCGCGGTCATCCGTTCGGCAAGATCCTGCGCCTGAACGACGACGGCGGCGCTCCCGGCGACAACCCCTTCGCCGCGACGCAGACCGGACAAGGCCGTTTGGTCTGGGCCTACGGCCTGCGCAATCCGTTCACCTTCGCGTTCCAGCCGGGCACCGGCCGCATGCACATCAACGATGTCGGCGAGGAGACCTGGGAGGAGATCGACCTGGGTGCCGCCGGCGCCAACTACGGCTGGCCCGCCTCCGAGGGTTTCGACCGCGTCGGCGCCGGCGTCACGGCGCCGTTGTTCGCCTACGGGCACGCGCCGGCCACCGGCCGCGCGCCCGGTGGCTTCTTCAGCGGCGAGGCCATCGCCGGCGGCACGTTCTACCCGGCCAGCGGCACCGGCCCCGGGCTCTTCCCGGCGCCGTGGCGGGGCAACTACTTCTTTGCCGACTTCATCGGCCGCTTCGTCGGCGTGCTCGACATCGGCAACGGCAACGCCGCCTACACGTTCTGCACGCTGGCCGGCCTTCCGGTGGACCTGCTCGTCGGCAATGACGCGGCGCTGTATGTGCTGACGCGCGGCGCGATCGCGCGCATCTCGAGGCCCTGAAGCGGCCAGCCGGACGCCGCGCCGAAGGCGGGAACGCCGCTTGCTGCACCGGCCGTTTCGAACCGGGGGAGCGGGGATGAACGAAAGCACGGGCGGACGCCGGTCGTCGATCGCTGCCACTGCGGCGGCGACGCTGCTCGTCGTGAGCGTGCTCGCGGCATCGTGCGGCGGTGGCGGCGACGGCGGTGCGCCGGGCGGCGATGCCGGCGCCGGCGCGGGCGCCGGTCCGGGTTCCGGCGCTGGCGGTCCCGGCGACGGCAGCGGGGGCGGTGGCGGCGGTGGCGGCGGTGGCGGCGGTGGCGGCGAAGTCGTGTCCGACCCGGCCGCCAGCATCGATTCGCCGCCGGCGGGCACCCCGTTCGCCGCCGGCGAAACGCTCGCCTTCGCCGGCAGCGCCACCGACGCGAAGGACGGCGCCCTCGGCGCCAGCGCGCTCACGTGGTGGGTGGAACTGCACCACGACACGCACACGCACCCGTTCCGGCTGCCTGCCGCCGGGGCCAGCGGCACGGTGACGATCCCCACGCGCGGCGAGACGTCGGACAACGTCTTCTACCGCTTCCACCTGCGCGCCACCAACAGCGCCGGACGCACGGCAGAAGTGACGCGCGACGTGCTGCCGCGCAAGGCGCAGGTGACGCTGGCCACCGTGCCGGCAGGCTTGCGGCTGGCGCTGGACGGCCAGCCGGTGCTCGCGCCGCACGTCTTCACCGGCGTCGTCGGCCTCGAGCGCGACATCGCCGCCGCCGACCACGCCGCCGGCGGCAGGCGCTGGCGCTTCGACGGCTGGAGCCACGGCGGTGCCGGCAGCCAGGTCATCGTCACGCCGGCCGACGCCACCACCTACACCGCGAACTTCACCGACACGGGCGCCGCCGCGCCGTTGCCGCCGACGGTGTCATTGAGCGCGCCGGGCAGCGCCACCGCCGGCGTGCCGGTGACGTTGATCGCCACTGCCGCCGACAGCGACGGTGTGGTCGTTCGCGTCGAGTTCCTCGCCGGCGACACGCTGCTCGGCAGCGCCACCGACGCGCCGTTCACGTTCGCCTGGACGCCCCCCGCGGCGGCCGCCGGCACGACGGCTTCGCTGCGCGCCCGCGCCACCGACGACAGCGGCCTGGCTGCCGACAGCGCCGTGGTCGCCGTGATCGTCGTCGCGCCGACGCCGGGCGACGGGGTGCCGCCGGTGCTCGTGCTCACCGCGCCCGCGCCGCTGGCCGACGGCATCGCCGGCCTGCTGACCCTGAGTGCCGAGGCGAGCGACGACGTCGGCGTCGTCGCCGTCGAGTTCCAGGTCGATGGCGCCGCCGTCGGCAGCGAGGCGACGGCCGCGCCGTACACCACCACCGTCGACACCACGCGCTGGGCGAGCGGCCAGCATGTCGTACGAGCCCGCGCGCGCGACGCCGCGGGCAACCGCTCGCCGTGGGCGAGCGCACGGGTGCGCTTTGCCGGCGATCGCGTGCTGCCGGCCGGCTTCACGAAGGACGAAGCGTGGGTCGCCGGCCTGAGCGCGGCCACCGCGTTCGCGCAGGCCGGCGACGGCCGCTTCTTCGTGGCCGAGCAGGGCGGCGCGCTGCGCGTCGTCAAGGGCGGCGTGCTGCTGCCCACCCCGTTTCACACCTTCGATGTCGACTCGAACGGCGAGCGCGGCCTGATCGGCGTCGCGCTGCACCCGGACTTCGCGACCAACGGCACCGTCTACGCCTACCACACGCGCTTCAACGGCGGCCCGTACAACAACCGCGTCACGCGGCTTGTCGCTGCCGGCGCCGCAGGCGACGTCTCCACCGGCGTCGAGACGCTCGTCATCGACCTGCCGAACCTCTCGCCGGCGGCCGGCCACAACGGCGGCGCGATGAAGTTCGGCGGCGACGGCAAGCTGTATGTCGCCGTCGGCGACAACGTGCAGCCCACGCGCGCGCCCGACATCGGCGACCCGTTCGGCAAGATGCTGCGCCTGAACGACGACGGCTCCTACCCGATCGACAACCCGTTCTACGCCACGCAGCCCGACTGGGGCCGCGCCGTCTGGGCCTACGGCTTGCGCAACCCGTTCACCTTCGCCGTGCAGGCGGGCACCGGGCGCATGCACATCAACGATGTCGGCCAGGCCACGTGGGAGGAGATCAACCTGGGCGCGGCCGGTGCGAACTACGGCTGGCCGGCCTCGGAGGGGCCCGAGAACGGGGGCCCGGGCGTGACCGCGCCGTTGTTCGCCTACCCGCACGACGAACACTCGCCGCCGGGTGCCGGGCCCGGCGGCTTCCTCGCCGGGCACGCCATCGCCGGGGGCGCGTTCTACCCTGCCAGCGGCCCGTTCCCGGCGGCGCTGCGCGGCAACTACTTCTTCGCCGACTACGTCGACCGCTTCATCGGCGTGCTCGACCTCGCCAACGGCAACGCCGTCTACACCTTCGGCCACCTCGAAGGCCTGCCGGTGGACATGCTGACCGGCGCCGACGGCGCGCTGTACGTGCTGACGCGCGAGGCGATCGTGCGCGTGGCGGCCTCGCCCTGACAGCGTCAGCTGTGGCACGATGCCGCGCACTGCGCCGGCTCCCGCCGCCGCCCGAAGGAACACGCCGCCGATGGATGCCACTGCCGATCCGCACGTCCAGGTCATCACGCACCCGCTGGTGCAGCACAAGCTGACGCTGTTGCGCGAGAAGGACCGCAGCACCAACAGCTTCCGCCGCCTGCTGCACGAGATCAGCGTGCTGATGGCCTACGAGGCGACGCGCGACATGCCCACGCACCTGATCGAGATCGAGACGCCGCTGGCGAAGATGCGCTCGCCGGTGATCGACGGCAAGAAGACCTGCTTCGTCGTGGTCATGCGCGCCGGCAGCGGCTTCCTCGACGGCATGCTCGAAGTGGTGCCCGGCGCGCGCGTGGGCCACATCGGCCTGTACCGCGACCCGAAGACGCTGGGCGCGGTGGAGTACTACTTCAAGATGCCGCACGGCATGGATGAGCGCGACGCGATCGTGCTCGACCCGATGCTCGCCACCGGCAACTCGGCCGTCGCCGCGGTGGACCGGCTGAAGGAAGCGCGGCCGAAGTCGATCCGCTTCGTGTGCCTGCTCGCCGCGCCCGAGGGCATCGCCAACATGCGGCGGCACCACCCGGACGTGCCGATCGTCACCGCCGCCATCGACGAGCGGCTGAACGACCACGGCTACATCGTGCCGGGCCTGGGCGACGCGGGGGACCGCTTGTTCGGCACCAAGTAGCAGCGCCGCGTTCGCCGGCGCTGTCGGCCGACGCACTGGCGCCGCTGGGCGGCTATCCGGGCGACGAGGACCAGGCGCACCGTGCCCGTTTCTTCCCCGGCACGCAGCACGGTTTCAACAACGACACCACCCCGCGCTACGACGAAGCGGCCGCGCGGCAGGCTTGGGCACGGACGCTGGAGCGGTTCGAGCGCACGCTGCGCTGAGTCACGCCTGCTGACGCGGCCCTTCAGCGCGAAACCCAGCCGGTGGCGATGGCGTGCATTCGCACGGCCAGGGGCTGCGGGCTCTTGAGCCAGTCGAAGTGCCCGAACGGCAGCCCGTGCGGGCCGGGCGCGTCGAAGCGCTCGATGTGGCCCTCGGCGTCGAGCCCGGCGAGCTGCAGCAAGTGCGCCGTGGCGGCACGCGGCGCGTAGGTGTCGCGCGGCAGGCTGAGCGAGCGCACGGGGATGCGCCTGGCCGCTTCGGTGTGCGGTTCGAGCAGGTTGCGCCCGCCGATCTCGAAGCGGCCCAGGCGCGCCAGCAGCGTCCACTCGTCCATCAGCCGGCGCGACTGGCGGCCGCCGAAGCCGAGGCGCTCGCCGGGGAAGTAGCCCAACAGCGGGCCGCTCACGCCATGCGCGGCGAGCACGACGCGAATCTGCCAGCGCAGCCGCGCGCCGAAGAAGCGCAGCGTCGGTGTGCCCGAGGCGACCGTCAGCACTCCGGCCAGTCCGGGCAGGCCTTGCGCGCGCGCCATCAGGCCGAGGTGGCCGCCCAGGGAGTGTCCGACGATCACCACCGACCCTTCGTGCAAGCCTTCGTGCGACCCTTCGTGCGACCCCTCGTGCGACCCCCCGTGCAGCCGCTGCCGCAGCGCCGCGAGGCCGCCTTGCACTTCGTGCTGCAAGAGGTCGAGGTAGCCCCAGTCGACGCCGCGCGCGGCGCGTACCGGGCTCGCGCCGCCGCCGCGCCACTCGGCCACTCCGGTGGGCGTGCCGGCCGCGGCCAGCGCCTCGGCCAGCCGGCGGTAGGCGGCGGCCGGCACGCCCAGCGCGGGCAGCACGAGGACGCCGACGCCCGCGGCCTTCCCGGCGTGCGCCGGCCAGAACGCGAGCGGCGCCGAGCGCGCGTTCGCCGGCGGCATCGGCAGGCGCTCGACGCCGGGCGCCGCCCCGGCGCCAGCGTCAGCCGCACTCTTCATTGGCGATGCCGGCGGCCACATGGCCGGCCGGCACGTGCGGCACCGCGTTCTCGACGTGGCCGGTCTGGTCGTCGAAGAAGAAGTCGGGCTCGAACTCGCGCAGGAAGGTGCCCTTGGGCAGGCCGCCGAGGAACATCGCCTCGTCGACCTCGATGCGCCAGGCCATCAGCGTGCGGATGGCGCGCTCGTGCGCCGGGGCGCTGCGCGCGGTGACGAGTGCGGTGCGCAGCCGCATGCCGCCGGGCGGCTCCTGCTGCAGGCGATGCAGCGCTTCGAGCAGCGGCTTGAACGGCCCCGGCGCCAGCGGCGTGCCGGCGCGCTCGCGCTCGTGGTGCTGGAAGGCGGTGAGCCCTTCGAGCTGGTAGACGCGCTCGGCCTCGTCGCTGAAGAGCACGGCGTCGCCGTCGAAGGCGATGCGCACCTCGTCGGGGTGGGCGGCCGAGGCGCGTGCGCTGTCGGGGTAGACGCGGGCGGCAGGCACGCCGGCGGCGAGCGCGCTCTTCACGTCGGCCTCGTTGGTGCTGAGGAAGAGATTGGCCGCCAGCGGCTTCAGGTAGCGCCACGGCGGCTGCCCGCGCGTGAACACGCCACGCTCCAGCGTCAGGCCGTAGTGCTGCACCGAGCGGAACACGCGCATGCCCGACACCGGGTCGTTGCGCGACAGGATCACCACCTCCACGCGCGGCGGCCCGGCGCGGTTGAAGGCGAGCAGCTTGTTGACCAGCGAGAAAGCGACGCCCGGGCGCGCCGGCTGTTCGAGGCGCTGCATCTGCAAGGCCATGTAGGCGCGGTCGTCGCTGCGCTCGAAGAGGCGGTTCTCCTCTTCGAAGTCGAACAGCGCGCGCGAGCTGATCGCGACGACGAGCCGGCCTTCGAGGCTCTGGGCCATGGTGATTGCGGTGGTGGACAGCGATGGTAAGGCGCCGGCTGCTCCATCGTCGGCGGCGGGAACGAACCTTGCCGACGCAAAGCGGTCATACCGGATCGTTGCAGCGCAGCCAGTGGCGTCCACCGCGGCCCGGAATCCGCAGGGGCCGCGAAGGCGTACAGACGAAGGCGTACAGACGAAGGCGTACAGAGAGAGACAGACAGACCAGCGTTGCCGCAGCGCCAGCCAGGCGCCGCGCCAATGGCCGAGGAGACAGCAGCATGATCAGGATCGGACGAGCGAAGAACGGCACCGGCGCGGCCGCGGCGGCAGCAGGCGATGCGGCGGCGCCGGCATGGCTGTACCGCAGCGAAGCGTTCGCCGAGGACCTGACCGAGCTGGTCACGACGGCACTGCCACAATCGCCCCCGGGCGCCGCGCCGCGGCGCATGCGGGGAGGGCTCGATGGGCTGCTCGAAGGCGCCGGGCACGAAGACCGCGGCGGCGTCGACGGCCGCGGTGCTGCTGGCGCTGGCCTGCTCGGCTGGGCCCGCCGGCTCCACTGGCAAGGCGCATGAACACGGCGTGGCGCGGCTGGCCGTCGCCGTGGACGCCGGCCGCATCACCCTCGAACTCGAAGTACCGCTGGCCGACCTGACCGGCTTCGAGCGCGCCCCGGGCACCGAGGCCGAGCGCCAGGCGGTGGCGCAGGTGCTGGGGCGGCTGCGCGAGCTCGGATCGCTGGTGCGGCCCGACGTTGCCGCCGGCTGCGGCAAGGGCACGGTCGAGCTGAGCGCGCCGCGCTGGCAGGTCGGGCCGGCCGGCGCGGCCGCCGTGGCGCAGCGGGCGGCGGCCGCCGGGAAGGGCCCGGCGAGAGCCACCGCCGGCGCCGCTCCAGACGGCCACGCCGACCTCGAGGCGACGGTCGACTTCCGCTGCCCCGGGGCGTCGAAGGCTGCCTTCGTCGACGTGGCGCTGTTCGAAGCGCTGCCGCGGCTGCAACGCATCGACGTGCAGGCGGCCACGCCGCGCGGGCAGATGAAGCAGGTGCTGCGGCGGCCGCAAGGCCGCATCGCGCTGGCGCGCTGAAAGGTGCTGGACGCGGTGAACGCGGTGAGCGCGTCGAACAAGGCTTTGCCGCAGGCGTGACGCCGCTGCTCGAAACGCGCGACCTGCGCTTCGCGTGGCCGGGAAGCCCGGGCGAGACGCTGGCGATCGAGGGCTTCGCGCTCGCGGCGGGCGGGCGCCTCTTCGTCTTCGGCGAAAGCGGCTGCGGCAAGAGCACGCTGCTGGCGCTGCTGGCCGGCGTGCTGGTGCCCACCAGCGGCCGCGTCGCCCTGCTCGGTGTCGACTGGGCCGCGCTGCCGCCGGCCAGGCGCGACGCACGGCGCGCCGATCACGTGGGCGTCATCTTCCAGCAGTTCAACCTGCTGCCGTACCTGAGCGTGCTCGACAACGTGCTGCTGCCTTGCCGCTTCTCCCGGGCCCGCGCCGACCGTTGCCCGAACGGGCCCGCGGCGGCGGCGCGCGAGCTGCTGGCGCGCATGGCCCTGCCCGAAGCGCTGTGGGCGCGGCCGGCGCGCACGCTCAGCGTCGGCCAGCAGCAGCGCGTGGCTGCGGCGCGGGCGCTGGTCGGCGCCCCGGAACTCGTCATTGCCGACGAGCCCACCTCGGCGCTCGACGCGGGCCGGCGCGACGAGTTCATGGCGCTGCTGCTCGGCCAGTGCGAAGCCAGCGGCGCGGCGCTGGTGTTCGTCAGCCACGACGAGCGGCTGGCCGTGGCGTTTCCCGAGCGGCTCGATCTCGCCGCGGCGAACCGGGCGAGAAGCGGCGGCAGCAGCGCCAGCGGCGAACGCAGCGGCAGGCCAACAGCGGGCGGCGGCGTGAACGCGCTGCCGGCCAAGCCGTGAAGGCGCTCGGGTCGCTGGCCGCGCAGAGCGCCTGGAACCGGCGCGGCACGCTGGCGCTGGTGATGCTGTCGATGGCGCTGGCCACGGCGCTCCTGCTGACGCTGGAGCGGCTGCGCACCGACATCCGCGCCAGCTTCACGCAGGCGGTGAGCGGCACCGACCTCGTCGTGGGCGCGCGCACCGGCGCCGTGCAGCTGATGCTGCACGCGGTGTTCCGCGTCGGCGGCGCCACCCACGCGGTGAAGATGTCGAGCCTGGCCGAGATCGCGCAGCACCGCGCGGTGGCGTGGCTGGTGCCGCTGGCGCTGGGCGACTCGCACCGCGGCTTTGCGGTGCTGGGCACGAGCCCGCAGTACTTCGAGCGCTTCCTCTATGGCGAGCGCCAGCCGCTCGCGTTCAGCCAAGGGCGCGCCTTCGCCGGCACGCTCGACGGCTTGTACGAAGCGGTGCTCGGCGCCGAGGTGGCCAGCGCGCTCGGCTACCGGCTCGGCGAGCGCATCGTGCTCTCGCACGGCCTGCAGCCCACGAGTGCGCCGGGCGGCGTGCTTGCCAGCGAGCACGGCGACAAGCCGTTCACCGTCGTCGGCGTGCTGGCGCGCACCGGCACGCCGGTGGACCGCACGGTGCACGTGAGCCTGCAGGCGATCGAAGCGATCCACCTCGAGTGGGCCGGCGGCGCGCCGTTGCCCGGCGTGCGCATTGCGCCCGAGGCGGCGCGCAAGTTCGACCTCGAACCGAAGCAGGTCAGCGCGGCGCTGGTGGGACTGAAGAGCCGCGTCGCGGTGTTCGCCGTGCAGCGCTTCGTCGCGCAGTACGAAGGCGAGCCGCTGCTGGCGGTGCTGCCCGGCGTGGCGCTGGACGAGTTGTGGGCGGCCGTCGGCCTGGGCGAAAAGGCGCTGCTGGCGATCTCGGCCCTGGTGGCGCTGGTGAGCCTGGCGTCGCTGGTGGCGGTGGTGCTGGCCGGGCTCAACGAGCGCCGGCGCGAACTGGCGGTGCTGCGCGCCGTGGGCGCCGGACCGCGCGACGTGCTGCTGCTGTTGCTGGCCGAAGGGGCGTGGGTCACCGTCGCCGGCGCGCTGCTCGGCGCCGCGGCCGCGGCGCTGGCGGTGTGGGCCGCGGCGCCGTGGTTGCAGGCGCAGTTCGGCATCGCGCTGCAAGGGGCCGCGCCGACCCCGGCGCAATGGGGGCTCTTCGGGGCCGTGCTCACCGCGGGTATCCTTGCCAGCCTCGTGCCCGGGTGGCGCGCCTACCGCCTGTCGCTGGCCGACGGTCTTTCGCCGAGGTTGTGAGTTCCATGCTGCCTGCGTTGCCGCGACGCCGTTCGCGCTTTCCCGCTGCTGCCGCGCTGGCCGTGCTCGCCGGCAGCCTCGCCGCGGCAGCGGCGCTGGCGCAGGCACCGGCCGGCGTGCCGCTGATGAAGGAGCCGTTGAAGGGCGCGGCGCCCGCCGCCGCGTCGGCCGCGGCCGCCGCAACGCCGGCGGCCAGGCCCGGCACGCCGCGCACGATCAACTGGGAGGCGCTGGTGCCCGCGGGCTGGGACCCGTTCAAGGACTTCAAGGGCATGGATTTCCAGACCTTCGACGACGCCGATCCGCGCGCGATGCAGTTCCTCAAGCGCATGCGCGAGGTGTGGGACAACGCGCCGGCGAACCCGCAGATCGCCGGCCAGGACGTGCGCATCCCGGGCTTCGTGGTGCCGCTGGAAGAAGGCAAGGAAGGGGTCAAGGAGTTCCTGCTCGTGCCGTACTTCGGCGCCTGCATCCACAGCCCGCCGCCGCCGGCCAACCAGATCATCCACGTGCTGCCGAAGTCGCCGGCCAAGGGCGTGCGCTCGATGGACGCGGTGTGGATCAGCGGCCGCCTGGCCACCGTGCGCACCGACTCGTTCATGGGCGCGGCCAGCTACCGCATCGAGGCCACCGAGGTGGCGCCGTACCGGGAGGGTGGGCGCTGAACGGCGCCGCGCATCCGGGCCCGCGCGACCTCGCGCGCACCACCTTCGCGGTGCTCTTCATCGGGCTCTTGCTCGGGGCATCGCTGTGGATCCTGCGCCCGTTCCTCGGGCCGGCGATCTGGGCCACGATGGTGGTGGTGGCCACCTGGCCGGTGATGCGGCGCGTGCAGGCGCTCTTGTGGGGCAAGCGGGCGCTGGCGGTGGCGGCGATGGTGCTGCTGCTGCTGCTGCTGTTCGTGGTGCCGCTGGTGCTGGCCATCGTCACCATCGTCGACAACGCCGACGAGATGGTGGCCTGGGCGCGCGTGGTCACCGCCTGGCGGCCGGGCGCACGGCCGCCGCAGTGGCTGCTCGAGCTGCCGTGGCTGGGCGGCGTGGCCGAGTCGCTGTGGGGGCATGTCGTCACCTACCTGCGCGCCCTCGGCTTCGAGGAGCTGATGCCGCGCCTGACGCCCTACGCGGGCAACGTGACGCGCTGGTTCGTCGCCGAGGTGGGCAGCGTCGGCCTCGTCGTCGTGCAGTTCCTGCTGACGGTGGCGATCGCCGGCGTCATGTATTCGCTGGGTGAGGAGGGCGCCAGCCACGTGCGGCGCTTCGCGCACCGGCTCGCCGGCGAGCGCGGCGCCGGCGCGGTGCAGCTGGCCGGCGACGCGATCCGCGGCGTCGCGCTCGGCGTCGGCGTCACCGCGGTGGTGCAGTCGGTGGTGGCCGGCGTCGGGCTGGCGCTGGCCGGCATCCCGTTCGCGGGGCTGCTGACGGCGCTGATGTTCATGCTGTGCATCGCGCAGGTGGGGCCGCTGCCGGTGCTCGTGCCGGCGCTGGTGTGGGCGTTCTACGACGGCCACCCCGGCTGGGGCACCTTCCTCATCGTCATCTCGGTGGTGGTGACGATGCTCGACAACGTGCTCAGGCCCTTGCTCATCCGCATGGGGGCCGACCTGCCTCTGCTGCTGATCTTCGCCGGCGTCATCGGCGGCTTGTTCGCCTTCGGCCTCGTGGGCATCTTCGTCGGCCCGGTGGTGCTGGCGGTGGGCTACACGCTGCTGGAGGCGTGGATGGGCGACATCGAGGTGCCGGCGGTGCCGGCGGAGCCGCCCGAGCCGGCGCCGCCCGACTGGCGCGATTGACTACGGTGCCGGCGCGAACGCGCCCGGCAGCGCCCGGCTCGCCGGCTGCAGGCGCGTGCGCCGCCGCTGTGCCTGCTCGGCCTGCCACAGTTCCCCGAGGGTCGGCTCGGCTTTCGCGCGCAGCGGCGAGTTCCCAGCCGCCGGCGGCGTCGGCCCGGGCAGCACGAGGTTGCCGCTCCATGTGTCGCCCGGGCGCATAGCCAGCGGTGCATCGAGCCGGTCGACCTCGGCCGGGTCGATCCACGGCGCGAGCTGGGTCACGATGAAGCGCAGGCGCGGCCGCAGCGCCGGCTCGCCGATGCGGCCGCGCTGGCCCCATTGCACGACGAGCGGCGACGAGCCGCTGGCCGGCCGCGGCGCGATCGCGAAGTCGCGCTTCAGCCCCAGGCGCCGCTGCATCAGGAACTCCTCCAGCGCCATCGCCGTGTCCTCGCGCAGGCTGGCGTAGGCGTAGTCGTCGGTGGCCAGGTCGGCGGCGAAGAAGGCAGCGACCTCGGCCGCGGTGTAGCCCTCCTGCGCAGCGCTGGCGGGGGCGCCGAAGAAGCGCACCTGGCCGAGGCCGGACATGACGGTGGAGGTGAGCGGATGGTTCGCCGCGACCGCGTCGGAGGTCAGCCGCGGCGGCTGCACGCGCGGCGCGATGTTGCCCCACGGTGACAGCGCCGGGCTCAGCGACGCGTAGACCGAAGCCGGCAGGAAATCCAGCGCGTGCGCGAGTTCGTGCAGCAGCAGCCAGCCGGCCTCGTCGAGCAGCGCGCCGGTGCCGCGCGTGAGGCGCTGACGCGGGTCGTAGAACGGGAACAGGCTCGTGTTGCCCCGCACATAACGCCACAGCGTCGTGTACTGCAGCGTCGCGCCGAAGCTGCTGCGGAAGTCGGGCGCCTCGTTGACGGTGTCGCGCTCCCCGGGTGTCAGCCAGAAGTTGTCGGCGTCGAGGTAGATGGCGCCGGTGACGGCGTAGTAGAACGAGGGGCGCACCTGCGCGCCGATGACCACCGCCGTCGTGCTCATCAGCATGCGGCGGAAGTCGCCCTGGGTGTCGAACGTGCGCAGGAACGTCTCGAAGTTGCGCCCCATCCAGTCGTGCGAGACGACGACGCGGTCCATCACCTGTTCCACGCTGGGCAGCGCGCCGCCGCTCGTCTGGGCCAGGAACGGCAGCGTCGCCAGCGGGCACAGCGTGGCCGTGCTGAGCGTGGTGTCGTAGGCGCAACGCGCCAGGGCGGCGGCGAAAGGCGAGGCTTCCTTGAACGCATGCACGCGCGAGACATGCTCGTTGCGCCACAGCGCACTGCTGTCGGCGGGCGAGGCCTGCGCATGGCGCTCGACGAGCACGAGCACGTCGTCGCTGGCGGTGCGGCCGCTGCCGGTGGTGAGCGTGGCGCGCAGGCGGATCGGCGTGTCGCGCGCCACGTCGGGGGCGACGAAGTGCGCGACGTGGCTGTCGCGCGTGTCCAGCGTCACCGGCGGACCTTCGGTCTGCACCCAGGCGATCGAGGCCACCGTGTCGCCCGCCGGCGGCGCGGGCCAGGCGCGCACCGAGACCGCGCCGCCCATGCGCACCGCCTGGCTCAGGCGCAGCGCCAGGGTGGCTTCGCCGCCGGTGTTCGCGGCCTGCGCGACATCGAAGGCGAAGTCGTCGCTGCGCGAGGCGCCTGCCGCGTCGCGGAAGTCGACGCGGAACGCGTAGCGGCCCGGCGCCGGCGTCTCGAAGGCGATCGCCTGCGACTTCGCCGCCAGCAGTTCCACCGCCGGCCCTGCGGTCTGCGTCCACTGCGGCGAATCGATCGCGCCCGCGCACGAGGCGATGGCCGCGCCGCCGGGCTGGCCGGCCGCCGCCGGTGCCTTGCTGTGGCGCGCGTGCGTCGTCCCTGGCGTGTCGCAGGCGCCGGGCGGCGGCGATGCCGGGCCCGCATCGCCGCTGTCGCCGCCGCAGGCGGCCAGCACCAGCGCCGCCGCCGCCAGCGCGGCCGCGCCCGGCCACCGCCGCTTCGTCCTCAGGCCCATCCGTGCGATGCCAGGTCGGCCCGCGCCTGTGCCGCGTCGAAGAACTGCAACGCGTTCCACCCCAGCGAGCGCGCGCTCTCGACGTTCGGCAGGTGGTCGTCGAGGAACACCAGCTCGCCGGGGTCGGCGACGCCGAAGCGCTCGGCGGCGAGCGCGAAGATGCCGGCCTCGGGCTTGATGTGGCGCACGCGCGCCGAGATCACGCCGGCGGCGAACCAGCCGATGAAGGCGTGCTCGCGCTCCAGGTGCGCGGCGTAGGGCTCGGGCATGTTGGAAAGGAAGAACAGCGTGCGGCCCTGCTCGCGCAGTTCGCCCAGCCACCGCACCGTGTCGGCGATCGGCTGCAGTTCGTGCGGCACGCGGTCCACCACGCGCTGGATGTCGGCGGCCGGCAGGCCGGTGCGCCGGGCGATGCGCTGCACGAGCTCGGCGGCCTGCACCGTGCCGCGGTCGAACTCACCCCAGTCGCCGCCATAGGCCTGGAAGATCTCGTGCCGCCAGCGCGCCGCCGCGGCGTCGTCGCTGGCGATGTGCGGGATCTCGCGCTTGAGCATCGTCTCCGGGTGCCAGCGGAAGAGCACGCCGGCCCAGTCGAAGACGATCTTCTTCTCGCCGGGCGTCGTGCCGGCGTGGCGGTCCGTCGTCGTCATCGGGTCAGGTCTTCGGTGCCAGGCGCTTCAGCAGCCCGGCGGTGGAGCCGTCCAGGCCGCCGGCGTCGCCGCTGCTGCCCGCCGCATCGGCCGGCGATTCCAGGCGCGGCAGCAGCCGGTTGGCAAGCGCCTTGCCCAGCTCCACGCCCCACTGGTCGAAGCTGTTGATGTTCCACAGCGCGCCGGCGGTCCACACGCGGTGCTCGTACAGCGCGACCAGCGCGCCCAGCGTTCGCGGCGTCAGCCGCTCCAGCACGAGCGTCGTGCACGGCCGGTTGCCCGGGAAGCGGCGGTGCCGCGCCAGCCGCGCGCGTTCGAAGTCCTTGGCCGCCGTCGGCACCGCTTCGGCGGCGGCCTCGGCTTCGCTCTTGCCGAGCATCAGCGCCTGCGACTGCGCCAGGCAGTTGGCCAGCAGCTTGGCGTGCGAGTCGGCATAGCCATGCGCCGCTTCGCGCACGGCGATGAACTCCACCGGCACGACGTCGGTGCCCTGGTGCAGCATCTGGAAGAACGCGTGCTGGCCGTTGGTGCCCGGCTCGCCCCACACGACGGGGCTGGTGGCAAAGGGCAGCGGCTCGCCGGCAAGGTCGACGCCCTTGCCGTTGCTCTCCATCTCCAGTTGCTGCAGATACGCCGGCAACCGCGCCAGCCACTGGTGATACGGCGCCACGCAGCGGCTCGTGAAGCCGTGGAAGTTGCGGTTCCACACGTCCACCAGGCCGAGCAGCACCGGCACGTTGCGTTCGAGCGGCTCGTGCGCGAAGTGCTCGTCCAGCGCGCGCGCGCCGGCCAGGAAGGCGCGGAAGCCCGCCTCGCCGACGGCGATGGCGATCGGCAACCCCACTGCGCCCCACAGCGAGTAGCGCCCGCCCACCCAGTCCCAGAAGCCGAACGTGCGGGTGATGCCGAACGCGGCGGCGGCTTGCAGGTTCGTCGTCACGCCGACGAAGTGCGCGCCGAGGTCGGCCTCGGGCGCGCGTTGCACGAACCAGGCGCGCGCCAGCGCCGCGTTGGTCATCGTCTCCTGCGTCGTGAAGGTCTTGCTGGCGATGACGAACAGGCTCTTGCGCGGGTCGAGCCCGGCTTGCGCGCGGCCTTGACCGGCAGTGCCGAGCAGCGGCGCGATGTCGTGCCCGTCGACGTTGCTGACGAAGTGGAACCGCAGCAACGGGTGCTGGTCGGCTTGCAGCGCGCCCACCGCCATCGCCGGGCCGAGGTCGCTGCCGCCGATGCCGATGTTGACGATGTCGGTCAGCTCGCCGGCCGCGGCGCGCGCGCGTACTTGCTCGGCGAAGGCCAGCATCGCGTCGAGCACGCCGTGGACTTCGCGGCTGAAGAGGCCGCTGTCGGAACCGCCGCCCGAACCCGCGCTCGGCGCGCGCAGCGCTGTGTGCAGCACTGCGCGGCCCTCGGTGGGGTTGGCGACGGCGCCGCCGAGCATCGCGTCGCGCCGGGCTTCGAGGCCGCACTCGCGCGCCAGGTCGAGCGCAAAGCGCAGCCCGGCCAGGTCGATGCGCTGCTTGGACAGGTCGACGAAGACCTCGGGCGCCGCGAACGACAGCGTCTCGAAGCGCCGCGGGTCGCGCGCGAAAGCCTCGCGCAGGTCGAGATCGCGGCCGTGCGCTTCGTAGTGGCCTTGCAGCGCCACCCAGGCCCGCGTGCGGTCGCAACGGGGCCACGAAGGCGCCGCTGCGGCGGCGCCGGCGCTGTTCATGCCGCCCTCACCGGCGCAGGCCCTCGATCAGCCGCTCCAGCTTCACCGCGTCGGCGGCGAAGGCGCGGATGCCCTCGGCGAGCTTGTCGCTGGCCATCGCGTCTTCGTTCAGGGCCCAGCGGAACGCCTTCTCGTCGTAGTGCACGGCAGCAAGGTCCATCTTCTTCGCCGCGGCGGCATCGAGGGCCGGTGCCAGCGCCGCATCGCTGGCCTGCAGCGAAGCCAGCAGCTCGGGGCTGATGGTCAGGAGGTCGCAGCCGGCGAGCGCCACGATCTGCCCGGTGTTGCGAAAGCTCGCGCCCATCACCTCGGTGGCGATGCCGTGCCGCTTGTAGTGGTTGTAGATCGCGCGCACGCTCTTGACGCCGGGGTCGTTGGCGCCGGCGTTGGCCGCTTCGTCCCACCCGGCGCCGGCGGCCTTCTTGTACCAGTCGTAGATGCGGCCGACGAACGGGCTGATGAGCTGCACCTTGGCGTCGCCGCAGGCCACCGCCTGGCAGAAGGCGAACAGGAGCGTCAGGTTGCAGCGGATGCCTTCGCGCTGGAGCTGCTCGGCGGCGCGAATGCCCTCCCAGGTGGAAGCAATCTTCACGAGCACGCGCTCGCGGCCGATGCCGGCCGCTTCGTACAGCGCGACGAGGCGATGCGCGCGCGCCACGGTGCCGGCGGTGTCGAAGCTCAACCGCGCGTCGACCTCGGTGCTGACGCGCCCGGGCACCACCTTCAGGATCTCGCGGCCGAAGCGCACCAGCACTTCGTCGACCACCTCGTCCATCGGCTCGCCGCGGTGCGCGGCCACCGTCTCGGCCAGCAGCGGCGCGTACTCCGCCTGCTGCACGGCCTTGAGGATCAGGCTCGGGTTGGTGGTGGCGTCGCGCGGCGCGTACTGCGCCAGCTGCCTGAAGTTGCCGGTGTCGGCGACGACGGTGGTGTGGCGCTTGAGCTGTTCGAGCTGGTTCATGGCGTGGATTAGAACGCAGGCCGCCGGTCATGCCGGCGACGCTGGCGCTCGCGCACCGGCGGCGAGGCGGGCCACGTCGGGCACCACCACCTGGCGGCCGCGCACCTGCAGCAGCCCGGCGCCAGCCAGTTCGTGCAGCAGGCGCGAGAAGTGCTCGGGCGTCAGGTGCAGCTGCGAGGCGATGGCCGCCTTCGTCGAAGGCAAGGTGAACTCGCTCGGCCCGTCGGGCCGCTGCGCGCGGCGCACGAGGTAGTCGACCAGGCGCGCGCGGCCGCCGCCCAGCGCGCGGCGGTCGAGCTCGCGCACCAGCGACTCGATGCGCTGGCTGAGGCCGGCGATGACGTGGCGTGCGAAGCGCGGGTTGCGCTCGATCTCCTCGAACACCGCCTCCCTGGGCAGCCGCAGCACCAGCGCGTCGCTGGCCGCTTCGGCGTCGACGACGGCCGGCCGCTGAAGGAACATCACCGGCTCGCCGAAGCTCTGGCCGGGGCCTGCCACGCCGGTGAGCCGCTCGCCGCGCGCCGCGCTGCGCGCCACGAGGCGGATCTCGCCGTGCACCACCACGTACATCGCCTCGGCCGCGTCGCCCTTGCTGAACAGGCGCTCGCCGCGCTCGAGCCGGCGCGTCGTGGTGGCGGCCGCCAGCCGCGCCAGCGTGGCTTCGCCAAGCCCCTTGAACAGCGGCAGCGCCGCCAGGAAGGCTTGGGGCGCGATCTCGCGGCGGGGCATGGCAGCGGCTCGGCCGAGATCAGCGGCGCGGCTCGGGCCGAACCGACGAGATGCCCGGCCCCGCCGCGTGGTGGCGCCGCAACGGCTGCAGGACCGCGGGCGGACGCTCGTTGATCGCTTCGATGCAGATGTCGGTGCCGGGCATGTCGCGCATCGTCAGCGCCTCGGCGGGAGGGTCGCGCGCCGCTGCGGCGCCGGTTGCTCGCGCTCGATGCGCACGCCGGGCTCGAAGGCGTCCAGCGCTGCCTCGAGCGCCGCCGCGTCGGCCGGCGGCCGCGCACTGAGCACCACGTCGGCGCCGGCGCGGCGAACGTAGACCCCCGTGCCCTCGAAGCGGGATTCCTCGGGCCGCCGCACCGCCTGGCTGCCGCCATGGGTGAAGAGCTTGGCGATGTCCATCGACGGCCTCTTTGCGCGACGGGGAAGGAGTGTATGCAGGGTCGATGCATGGCCACCCCGGTCCGCGGTCGCGCCGATGACGGCGACCCGAAGACTGGCCTGGCCGCGCCGGCGCGCCGCGTTGGAACGATCGAGAATGCGGCCCCCGCCCAGCCCGTGGAGCCGCTTCGATGCGCATCGGTGTCGCGAAGGAAATCAAGCCGCAGGAGAACCGCGCCGGCCTGACGCCGGGCGCGGCGCACGAGCTCGTGCGCCACGGGCACGAGGTGCTGGTGCAGGCCGGCACGGGGGCGGGCATCGGCTGCGACGACGAGGCCTACCGCGCCGCCGGCGCGCGCATCGTCGCCGACGCGGCGGCCGTGTTCGGCGAAGCCGAGCTCGTCGTCAAGGTCAAGGAGCCGCAGCCCGCGGAGATCGCGCTCCTGAAGCGCGGGCAGGTGCTCTTCACCTACCTGCACCTGGCGCCCGACCGGGCGCAGACCGAGGGCCTGCTCGCTTCGGGCTGCACCGCCATCGCCTACGAGACGATCACCGATGCGCAGGGCCGCCTGCCGCTGCTGGCGCCGATGAGCGAGGTCGCCGGCCGCATGGCGGTGCAGGTGGGCGCGGTGGCGCTGCAAAGGCCCAACGGCGGCCGCGGCGTGCTGCTGGGCGGCGTGCCGGGCGTCGCGCCGGGGCGCGTGGCCATCCTCGGCGGCGGCGTCGTCGGCACCGAAGCGGCGAAGATGGCGGTCGGCCTCGGCGCCGAGGTGACCGTGCTCGACCGCAGCCTGCCGCGCCTGCGCGAACTCGACGACCTCTTCCGCGGCCGCGTGAAGCTGGTCTTCGCCTCGGCGCTGGAGGTGGAACAGGCGGCGCTGGCGGCCGACCTCGTGGTGGGCGCGGTGCTCGTGCCCGGTGCCGCGGCGCCCAAGCTGCTGACGCGCGCGCAGGTCGCGCGCATGCTGCCCGGCGCGGTGCTGGTGGACGTGGCGATCGACCAGGGCGGCTGCTTCGAGACTTCGCGGCCGACCACGCACGCCGCGCCGACCTACGTCGTCGACGGCGTCGTGCACTACTGCGTGGCCAACATGCCCGGCGGCGTGCCGCGCACCTCGACCTGGGCGCTGAACAACGCCACGCTGCCGTTCACGCTGCAGCTGGCCGCCAAGGGCTGGCGCCGGGCCTGCCGCGACGACGCGCACCTGCGCGCCGGGCTCAACGTGCACGAGGGGCATCTCACGCACGCGGCGGTGGCGGCAAGCCTCGGGCTGCCGTTGACCGCCCCCGAAGACCTGCTGGCCGGGGAGGGCGGTGGATGAACCGGCGGCGCGTGCGGGTCGCCTTGCATTCGGCCGCGGCGGCCCCACGTGCGTTCGCTCGGCCGCTCGGCCGCTCGTGCCGTGGGGATAGCTCGTGGACGAAGGGGCGCTCGCGCCGACGCTGCTGCTGATCGCCCTGTCGCTGGTGGCCCTGGCCTGGCCGCTGGCCGGCCCGTTGCACCGCCGCTGGCGGCGCTCGCGGCTGGCGCGGCAGCCGTTCCCGCCGGCCTGGCGCGCCATCCTGCGCCGCAGGGTGCCGCTCGTGCAGCGGCTGCCGGCCGACCAGCGCCTGCGCCTGTTGAAGCTCGTGCAGCGCTTCATTGCCGAGGTGCCTTTCATCGGCTGCGCCGGCCAGGCGATCGACGACGAGGTGCGCGTCACCATCGCCGCGCAGGCGTGCTTGCTGCTGCTCGGGCGCGGCGGCGGCTTCGAGGGCTTGCGCGAGGTGCTCGTGTACCCGGGCGCCTTCGCGGTCGACCGCGTGCACGCGGGCGCGGCCGGCGTGCAGCACGAGCGGCGCGAAGTGCTCGCCGGCGAGGCGCACGGCCGCGGCGCGGTGGTGCTGTCGTGGCAGGACGCGCTCGAAGGCGCCGCTGACCCCGACGACGGCCGCAACGTCGTCATCCACGAGTTCGCGCACCGGCTCGACCAGGACCACGGCGCAGCCAACGGCGCGCCCTGGCTCGGCCCGAAGCAAGGCTACGAGGAATGGTCGCGCGTGCTCGGGGCCGAGTTCGCGGCGCTGCGCGCGCGCGTCGACGCCCACACCGCGGGCGCCGGCGATCCCGGCCCCGGGTTGATCTCGCCCTACGGCGCCAGCGACCCGGCCGAGTTCTTCGCCGTCGTCTGCGAGCTGTACTTCGAGCGCCCGGCCGACCTGAAGCGCGAGCACCCGGCGCTGTACGAGCAGCTGCGGCGGCTGTACCGCACCGACCCCGCGGCGTGGTCGTAGCCGCGCACCGGGTGCACCGGCCGCACCGGCTGCACCGGCCGCACCGGCCGCGTTCGTCAGTGCATCGAGCCGGCCAGGCCCTCCAGCTTTTTCGGGTCTTCCACGCGCACGGCGGTGCCGCCGACGTAGGGCGCTGCCCACGATAGCGCCGTCATGCGGCGGCCGCCGGCGGCGCTGAAGACGGCGTTGGCGCCGATCTTGCGCGCCTCGGCGGCGAGCGCCGGGTACAGCGTGGCCGCCCCGGCGTAGCCCGCACGCGCGTCGACCTGCACCGTGCCGACCACGGTGTGCTTGATGCCCGGCGGCAGCGCCTCGGCGCTGACGAAGACCGGGCCTTCCCACTTGGGCGGCGCGCTGGCCGCCGTGATCGTCGACGACGAAGTGGCCGCGCAGCCGGCGACGACCAGCGCCGCCAGCGCCAGCACGGCCATCCGCGACATCCGCGAGATGCGCGACGTCCGCGATGTCCGCGATGTCCGCGATGTCCGCGACAGGATTGCAGGGTTCATGCTTTGCCTCCGATGGATGGGTCGAGCCGGTAAGGGCGATGAGCGCCGATATGGGCTCGCCGATATGGGCTCAGCGCCCGGGCCGGCGCGGGGCGGATGATGACGTGCGCCGCGGCGGCTCGACCGGCGCGGTGCCGTCGATCGCTGCCGGGGCGCCGGGCCCGCCGGGTGGGCCCGGCGAACCCTGCGGGCGCGGCCCGGGCGGCCGCTGGGC
>JAEUPF010000155.1 GCA_016790425.1 Rubrivivax sp. | reverse complement strand
CGGCATCACGCTGCACGCGCAGGACGCGCTCGGCGACGTGGTCTTCGTCGACCTGCCCGAGGTCGGACGCACCTACAAGAAGGGCGAGGTGGCCGGCGTCGTCGAGAGCGTGAAGGCCGCCGCCGACATCTACATGCCGGTGGAAGGCGAGATCGTCGAGGTCAACGAGGCGCTGCGCGCCGACCCGTCGCTGGCCAACAAGGACCCGATGGGCGGCGGCTGGTTCTTCAAGGTGCATGTCACGCACATGGAGCAGTTCGACGAGCTGATGGACCCGCCGGGCTACGACAAGCTGCTGAAGTCGCTGTCCTGACCCGATCCCGCTTGCTCTCCTGCGCTTCGCGGCAGGAGGAACCCAATCCGTTCGCGCCATGCTGATGTCCGCCCTCGCGCCCCTCACCGAACTCGAGAACGCCGGCGAATTCGCCGCCCGCCACATCGGCCCGTGCGAAGAGGACGAGCGGCTGATGCTGTCGGCCATCGGCGCGGCTTCGCGGCGCGCGCTGGTCGACGCCATCGTGCCGGCGAGCATCGCGCGCCAGGCGCCGATGCGGCTGCCGCCGCCGCTCAGCGAAGCGGCGGCGCTGGCGGAACTGAAGCGCATCGCAGCGAAGAACCGCGTGCTCAAGAGCTTCATCGGCCAGGGCTACCACGGCACGTTCACGCCGGGCGTCATCCAGCGCAACATCCTCGAGAACCCGGCCTGGTACACGGCCTACACGCCCTACCAGGCCGAGATCAGCCAGGGGCGGATGGAGGCGCTCGTCAACTTCCAGCAGATGGTGTGCGACCTCACCGGCATGGCCATCGCCAACGCCAGCATGCTCGACGAGGCCACCGCCGCGGCCGAGGCCATGACGCTGGCGCGGCGCAGCGTGCGCAGCGCGTCGAACACCATCGTCGTCGCCGGCGACTGCCACCCGCAGACGATCGAGGTGATCCGCACGCGCGCGGCGCCGCTGGGGCTCGCCGTCGCGCTCGCCGACTCGGGCCCCGAGTGGGACCGCCTGGTCAAGGGCGGCGACTACTTCGCGGTGATGATCGGCTACCCGACGACGAGCGGATCGGTGCACGACGTGCGTGCCGATGTCGCCACCGTGCACGCCCACCAGGCGGCCTTCATCGTCTGCGCCGACCCGCTGGCGCTGACGCTGCTGGTGCCGCCCGGCGAATGGGGCGCCGACATCGTCGTCGGCACCACCCAGCGCTTCGGCGTGCCGATGGCCTGCGGCGGCCCGCACGCGGCGTTCATGGCCTGTCGCGACGACTGGAAGCGCAGCCTGCCCGGGCGGCTGGTGGGTGTGAGCGTCGACGCGCACGGTGCCCCGGCGTATCGGCTGGCGCTGCAGACGCGCGAGCAGCACATCCGGCGCGAGAAGGCCACGAGCAACATCTGCACCGCGCAGGTGCTGCTGGCGGTGATGGCCAGCATGTACGCCGTCTACCACGGGCCCGAGGGCCTGAAGCGCATCGCGCTGCGCGTGGCGAGCTACACCGCCATCCTCGCGCGCGGTCTGGCCGAGCTGGGCGTCACGGTGCGCAACGCCGACGGCGCCTTCGACACGCTGACGGTCGAAGCCGGCAGCGAAGCGGCGACGATCGCCGCGCGCGCCCGCGAGCACGGCATGAACCTGCGCGAGTACCCCGAGTGGGGCGGCACCTTCCTCGGCATCGCGCTGGACGAAACCACCACGCGCGACGACATCGTGGCGCTGTGGCGCCTGTTCGCCGTGTCCGCGGGGACTGCGGGCCGGGCGCTGCCCGACTTCGCCGCGTTCGAGAAAGGCATCGAGACGCTGGTCCCGCCGGGGCTGCGCCGCACCAGCGCCTTCCTCGAGCACCCGGTGTTCAACACCCACCACAGCGAAACCGAGATGCTGCGCTACATCCGCAGCCTCGCCGACAAGGACCTCGCGCTCGACCGCTCGATGATCCCGCTCGGCTCCTGCACGATGAAGCTCAACGCCACGAGCGAGATGGTGCCGATCACGTGGCCCGAGTTCGCGAACGTGCACCCCTTCGCGCCGCGCGAGCAGCAGGCCGGCTGGTGGGAGCTGAACGACCAGCTCTGCGCCTGGCTGGCCGAGGCCACCGGCTACGCCGGCGTGAGCCTGCAACCCAACGCCGGCAGCCAGGGCGAGTACGCCGGGCTGCTGGTCATCGAGGCCTGGCACAAGAGCCGCGGCGAAGGCCACCGCAAGGTCTGCCTGATACCGGAGTCGGCGCACGGCACCAACCCGGCCAGCGCGCAGATGGTGGGCATGCAGGTGGTGGTGGTGAAGTGCGACGCCAACGGCAACGTCGACCTCGGCGACCTGCGCGCCAAGTGCGCCGCGCACGCCCGCGACCTCGCCTGCGTGATGATCACCTACCCCAGCACGCACGGCGTCTTCGAGGCGCACGTGAAGGAGCTGTGCGAGGTGGTGCACGGCGCGGGCGGCCGCGTCTACGTCGACGGCGCGAACATGAACGCCCTGGTCGGCGTCGCCGCGCCGGGCGAGTTCGGCGGCGACGTGAGCCACCTCAACCTGCACAAGACCTTCTGCATCCCGCACGGCGGCGGCGGGCCGGGCGTGGGACCGGTCGCGGTGGTGGCCGACCTGGTGCCGTTCCTGCCCGGGCACCGCAGCGGCGGCATCGGCGGCGAGCGCTCGGTGGGTGCCGTCAGTGCGGCGCCGCTGGGCAACGCCGGCGTGCTGCCGATCAGCTGGATGTACTGCCGGATGATGGGTGCGGCGGCGCTGAAGGACGCCACCGAGGTGGCGATGCTGAGCGCCAACTACATCGCGGCGCGCCTGTCCCGCCACTTCCCCGTGCTCTACAGCGGCGGCCATGCTGCGCTCGCCGGCGGCGGCGTCGCGCACGAATGCATCCTCGACTTGCGGCCCTTGCAGAAGACCAGCGGCGTCACGGCGGAAGACGTGGCCAAGCGCCTCATCGACTACGGCTTTCACGCGCCGACGCTTTCGTTCCCCGTCGCCGGCACGCTGATGGTCGAACCCACCGAGAGCGAACCGAAGGTCGAACTGGACCGCTTCTGCGACGCGATGATCGCCATCCGCGCCGAGATCGCGAAGGTCGAAGGCGGGGCCTGGCCGAACGACGACAACCCGCTGAAGAACGCGCCGCACACGGCCGAGGCGCTGCTGCAGGCCCAGTGGGCGCGGCCGTACACGCGCGAGGAAGCGGCGTACCCGGTGAAGGACCTGCGGCAGCGCAAGTACTGGTCGCCGGTGGGCCGCGTCGACAACGTCTGGGGCGACCGCAACCTCTTCTGCGCCTGCGTGCCGGTCGGCGAAGACGCGCAATGAAGCCGCGCGGCGGCCGCGCGACGGTGAATGTTCCCCTTCGAGGGTGAAGCGGCCCGCGAGGGGTTGACGCGCGCGCCGCGTTCGCGCACAGTCCGCCCCGCGTTCACCGCAACGCACCTCTGCCGAACCACTCTCCCACCACTCAACCACAGGAGGCTCGCCATGCAAGTGACTCTGGGTAACCGCCTCCTGTCGGCCGCGATTCCTTCCTGACGACTCGCGGCCGGCGCGTCACCCCTCGCGCCGCTGCCTTGTCGTAGGACTCACTCCCCGTCCGACATCGCCGGCCCCGCGAGGCCGAGCGCGCCGCCCTGCGCCTTCGCCTCGAAGCGCGGCCGGCAGGTCCGGGTCCGTCCACGCTCTCTTTCGTCGAACCGCGCATGCCGCCAGCGTGCGCGGCAGGGCCGGCTCGTCCCTGCAAGACCGAGCACCGTCGTCCACGCACCTCTACTCACATCGAAAGCCATGTCCACCACCACTCTGACCCAGGCCATGCCGGCCGGCCCTCTGAACCGGCCCGCGCACCCGACGCCACAGACGCAACAGCAACCTCCACCGAAGGAGAAGACCATGAAGAAGCCCTTGTTCGACCGCCGCGACCGCGCGTTGCACGCCGTCGCCGCGGTGGCCTCGTTCGCGATGGCCGCTGCCGTGATGCTCGTCGTCCTCGCCGCCTTCGACAGCGTCTCGCGCGAGCCGTTCCTGCGCGATTCGCGCGAAGCCCGTGCCGCCGTCGCGCGGTGCGACGCGCGAGGCGACCGCGCCGCGCGCGAGCGGTGCGTCCGGCGCCTCATCGCCGCGGCCAAGGCGAGCGACGCCGATGCGGCCCGCATCGCCCGGGTCGCTGCGCTCGAACCCGAGCGGCGCGAGCGTTGACGAGAGCCGGCGCCATGAACGCCAGGCACGGGCCGCGCATCCGCAGCGCCGGGTGCGCGGCCCGTTGTCGATGCGACTGTCGCGCGGCCGGTGCGACGGCTCGGCCAGCGAAACCGGCGCGGCCGGTGCGGCCGGGGCCGCCGCGGCGCCCGGTAGCATCGGCGCCAGTCGCCAACCCCGCCGACCCACCCCTCCGGACACCCGCATGACCTACTGCGTCGGCATCAAGCTCGAGGCGGGCCTCGTCTTCCTCTCCGACTCGCGCACCAACGCGGGCCTGGACGCCATCAGCACCTTCCGCAAGATGATGATCTACGAGAAGCGCGGCGAGCGCTTCATGGTCATGCTCTCGGCGGGCAACCTCAGCATCAGCCAGAGCGTGCGCGAGATCCTGCAGGTGGAGAAGATCGCGCCGCCCGAGCCGGGCCACGAGCCGCTGACGATCTGGAACGCCGCAAGCATGTTCGATGCCGCGCGCGTGCTCGGCGCCGCCGTGCGGCGCGTCTACCACCAGGACGGCCCTTCGCTGAAGCAAAGCGGCATCGACTTCAACGCCAGCATGATCTTCGGCGGCCAGATCCGGGGCGAGGCGATGCGCCTGTTCCTCGTCTACAGCGCCGGCAACTTCATCGAGGCGACGCGCGAGACCTGCTTCTTCCAGATCGGCGAAAGCAAGTACGGCAAGCCGATCCTCGACCGCGTGCTGACGCCGGCCACGGGCCTGGACGAAGCGGCCAAGTGCGCGCTGGTGTCGATGGACAGCACGCTGAAGTCCAACCTCAGCGTCGGCCCGCCGCTGGACCTGCTGGTCTACCGGGAAGGCGCCTTCGCCAGCGACGACCACGTCTGCATCGACGAGGCGAACCCGTATTTCCAGATGATCCGCAGCACCTGGGGCCAGCGGCTGCGCGAGGTGTTCGAGGGCATCGACGACCCGCGCTGGGACGGCGGCGATGCCACGCACCCGCTGCGCGTCAAGAGCGCGCGGCACGAGCCGATGCGCAAGATCACGCACCCGGGCGAGCGCATCGTCTGAGCCGAGTTCGCAACCCGACGGACGAAGCCGCCGTGCCCACTGCGCAAGGGCCGCACGCGCGTCAGGGCCTGCAAGGGCCGCAGGGCCGGCCCACCCTCGTCTTCTGCCACGCCAACGGCTTTCCGGCCGGCACTTACGGCGTGCTGTTCGAAGCCTGGCGGCGTGCCGGCTGGCGCGTGCTGGCGCCTGAGAAGTTCGGGCACGACCCGCGCTACGGCGTCAGCAACGGCTGGCGGGCGCTGCGCGACGAGTTGCTCGCGTTCATCGAGCGCGACCACCACGCCACCGGCAGCGCCGCCCCGGTGGCGCTGGTCGGTCACTCGATGGGCGGCTACCTCGCGCTGCTGGCCGCCAGCCGCCAGCCGGCGCTCGCCAGCGCCGTGGTGCTGCTCGATGCACCCATCGTCTCGGGCTGGCGCGTACCGGCCTTCGGCTTGATGAAAGCCACCGGCCTCATCCGGCGCGGCGGCCCGGGCGTGGCCTCGGCGCGCCGGCGCGAGCAATGGCCCACCCTGGCCGCGGTGCGCGAGCACTTCGCCGGCAAGGCCGTGTTCGCACGCTGGGACCCGCGCGTCTTCGACGACTACCTGCGCCACGGCTTTCACGATGGCGCCGCCGAGCCCGACGGCGTGCGCTTGGCGTTCGCGCGCGAGACCGAGACGCGCATCTACAACACGCTGCCGCACCACGTGCCCGCGCTGCTGCGCCGGCACCCGCTGCGCTGCCCGGTCTCGTTCGTCGCCGGCACGCGTTCGGCGGAGAACCGCCAGCTGGGGCTGGCCTTCGCGCGCCGCCTCGCCGGCCCGCGCTGGCGATGGATCGAGGGCTCGCACCTGTTCCCGATGGAAAAGCCCGAAGCCACCGCCGCGGCGGTGCTGGCGCTGCTGCAAGCGCCCCCGGGCGGCGCCCGCCCTCAGGCGCTCAGCATCTGATACGCCGCCGCGAGGCCGGCGTCGATGGCGCTGGGCGAGACGACGATCTCCTGGAAGTAGCGCACCGAGCGCTCGCTGCCGGTGCGCTGCGCGTCGGCGCGCAGATGGCCGGCCAGCGTCTTCAGGTCGGCCTCGGCGTCGCGCATCGCCCCCAGCACGCGCACCAGCTTCGCGTCACTGAACGCGATGCCCGCGGCCGCTTGCGCCACCGGCAGCAGCACGTTGTCGATCATCGCGCCCATCTGCGCGTTGTCCAGGCCGCCGACGCCATGCTCGGCGATCGCCGCCTGCAACCCGCCCATGCCGAGGCCGGTCATCAGCGGCGCTGCCAGCTGCTGGCCCTTGTTCGCCGCCGCCACGCGGCACTGCGTGAACATCTCGACCACCGCCGCCTGCGCCGTCACCGTCGCGCCGGCCAGGCCGAGCGCGTCGAGCACCTTCTGGTAGGCGTTGCTGTAGTTCTCGGCGGCGCGCTCGGCGATACCGAGGTCGATGCCCAGCTGCGCCTGCTCCTTCACCACGCGCTGGATGGCGTCGTTGGCGACGTTGCCCGCGCCGTGGCGCAGCTTGTGCCAATAGCTCAGCAGGTGCCCGACCGACACCGCCGGATGCCCCTCGTTCTTCAGGAACAGGTGCGGCGAGATCTCCGGCGAGTGCTTGCCGCCGCCTTCCAGCTGCACGAGCAACTCGGTGTAGCCGGTGAGGAACTGCCAGCCCGCGCCGGCCGAGCGGCCGTGCTTGTGCAGGTGGCTCGTGGCGCGCAGCCCCAGGTGCCCGTAGCCCGTCTTGACGTTGGTGCGCTGCGCCGCCGTCAGCGGGATCATGTAGGTGCCCTTCTCCAGCGGGTAGAAGATCCAGCAGGCGATGTACAGCGCCTGGAAGTCGGTGGCAGCCCAGCCGTCGCCTCGGTTGAGGATCGTGTTCACCGACATCGTGCCGCCGAAGTGCGTCAGCAGGTAGTCGGTCCACTGGTGCGCGGTGCGGAAGCGGTCGGTGAAGATGTCGCTCACCCATGCGGCGCCGCTGACGATGCCGCTGGCAAGGCCTGGATGCATGAATCGCCTCCTCCGGGTTGCGGCAGGGCACGGGCAGCCTCGCGCGCACCTTCATGTTCGCACGAAGGGCGCGGCGGCGCGATGCCCGGCACGTGCGCCGCACCGGCGCCGCAACGGCGCCGCACCGGCGCCGCACCGACGCCACACCTCTTCGCGGGCCCCGGCCACCCCGTCCGCCCGGGGCCGGCGCCCGGCGCGCACAATGGCCACGCGCCGCCACCGAGGCGGCAGGGTACGCCCATGACGCTGCGCACGCTGTCGATCGACGAACACCTGTTCCGCTATGTCCTCGGGACCTCGCTGCGCGAGCACCCGGCGCAGGCGGCGCTGCGCGAAGCGACGCGCACGCACCCGCACGCCGGCATGCAGATCGCGCCCGACCAGGGCCAGTTCATGGCGCTGCTGGTGAAGCTGATGGGGGCGCGGCGCACGATCGAGATCGGCACCTTCACCGGCTACAGCGCGCTCACGGTGGCGTTGGCGCTGCCCGCCGACGGCACGCTGCTCGCCTGCGACACGAGCGACGAGTACACCCGCGTCGCGCGGCCGTTCTGGCAGCAGGCCGGCGTGGCGCACAAGATCGAACTCGTGCTCGGGCCGGCCCTCGCCACGCTCGACGCGCGGCTGGCGGGCGGCGAGGCCGGCCGCTACGACTTCGCCTTCATCGACGCCGACAAGGCGAACTACGACGGCTACTACGAACGCTGCCTGCGGCTCGTGCGCGCAGGCGGCCTGATCGCCTTCGACAACACGCTGTGGAACGGCGCCGTCGCCCGGCCGGCCGCCGACGACGACACGCGTGCCTTGCAGGCGCTGAACTCGCGCCTGCACCACGACGAGCGCATCGACCTGGCGCTGCTGACGATCGGCGACGGGCTGACTCTGGCGCGCAAGCGCTGAGCGCGCCGCACTCGCCGCCCATGGCCGCGACCCCGCCCGCGCCGCCGCTGCCGCCACAGCGCGAGCACGCCTGCCCCTTGTGCGGCCGGGCGAACGACTGCGCCGCGGCGCGCACCGGATCGTTCGCAAGCGCCTGCTGGTGCGCCAGCACAACCTTCGGCGCCGAGCTGCTTTCCCGCGTGCCGGCCGCTCAGGCCGGCCGCGCGTGCATCTGCCGCGCCTGCGCCGAAGCGGCCGCCGGCGCCGCGACCGAGGAACATCGACCGGAGGGAAGCCCTTGAACCGCAAGCTGCACACCGACCCCCGCCTGGACCTCACGATGGTGGGCGACTGGGGCACGGCCAACTTCCACACCATCTGGGGCTGGGTCTCGGCGCACCTGCGCTGGCGTTCGGCGCCGCTGTCGAAGTTCAACATCCGCACCGGCAGCGCCTACCGCGACAGCGTCGAACTCGTCGGCATGGGCGAGGCCGACCTCGCGGTGACCACGCCCTGCCACGTCGGCGTGCGCTGGGCGCGCGAGGGCCTGCACTTCTACGGCGGGCGCGCCTTCCCGAACCTGCGCACGCTCGGCCACCTGCCGCAGGACGACCGGCTGACGCTGGCCGTGCGCGCCGACACCGGCATCCGCTCGTTCGCCGACATCCGCGCGAACAAGCCGAGGCTGCGCATCGCGATGCCGCCGCGCGCCGACGACTGCCTGTGCAGCTACGTGATCGACCTCGTCTGGCGCGCCCACGGCATCGACCCCGCCGACATCGAGCGCTGGGGCGGCAGCACCTTCGAGCACGAGAACCCGCGTGCCTGCCTGAAGGCGGCCCAGGCCGGCGAGTGCAACGCCGTCTTCAACGAGGCGATCATGGTCTCGAACTGGAGCGAGCTGGTCGCTGCGCAGCCGATGAACTTCATCCCCATCGAGCCCGAGGCGATGCGCACGCTCGTCGAGACCTACGGCCTGCGCCCGGCGGCCGTCGAGCGGGGCCGGCTCGGCAACGCGCAGGACGTGCCGTGCCTCGATTGGTCGAACTGGGCCATCCTGTGCCGCGACGACATGCCCGAGGATGTGGCCTACCGCGTCACCGCGGTGCTGGTGGAGGAGCGCGCCGAGTTCGAGGCGCGCTTCCGCCACATCCCCGTGCACCAGAGTCCGCTCACGTACCCGATCGTGCCCGAGCGCATGCCGCACGGCGTCGACCTGCCGCTGCATCCGGGCGCCGCGCGCTATTACCGCGAGCACGGGTACCTGGCCTGATCGCGCACGCCTGCCCTAACGCGCACGGTGCGGGTATCCCCAGAACCATCCACCGCGATCACGACGAAGGAACGATCCCGATGAAGGACACTCGGTCCATGCTGCGCGCCGCGTCCCGATGCACGCCAACGCCCGGCCGCCGCACGCTGCTGCTGGCGGCCGCGGCTGCGGCAGCCGGCGCGGCGGTCAGCCGCCAGGCGCGCGCCCAAGCGCCGGCCTACCCCGCGCGCACGGTGAGCATCGTCGTGCCCTTCGGCCCCGGCAACGCCTACGACATGATGGTGCGCTTCCTCGCCGAGCGGCTGCAGGAGGCGACCGGCCAGCCGTTCATCGTCGAGGCCCGGCAGGGAGCGCTCGGCGGCGTCGCCGCCTCGTTCGTCGCCCGCTCGGCGCCCGACGGCCACACGCTGCTGCTGGGCGCCAACTCCACGCACGCGGCCAACGTGCACCTGTTCAAGAAGTTGCAATACGACCCGGTGGCCGACTTCGCGCCGGTGACGACGCTGGCGACGATCCCGCAGGTGCTGGTCGTGTCGCCGGGGCTGAAGGTCAACACGCTGGCCGAGCTCGTGGCACTGGCCAGGAGCCAGCCCGGCAAGCTCAACTACGGCAGCTCCAGCGCCACCGGCCGCGTCGCCACCGAGGCGCTGCGCCAGCAGGCCGGCATCGACGCCGCGCACGTGCCCTACAAGACCTCGGCGCAAGCCATCACCGACCTCATCAGCGGCCAGCTCCACTTCCTCGTCACCGACATGGCGCTCGGCGTGGCGCAGGCGCAGGCAGGCAAGGTGAAGGCGCTGGCGATCACATCGCCGCGGCGCGTGCCGGCCGCGGCCGATCTGCCGACGGTGGCCGAAGCGGGCTTGCCAGGCTACGAGTTCACCGCGTGGCTGGCGCTGTTCGCGCCGGCGAAGACGCCGGCCGCCGTCGTCAACCGCATCGCCGAGCTGGCCAACGGCATCGTGCGCAGCCCGGCGATGGCCGATTACCTGGCGCGCATGTACGCGCTGCCGTTCCCCGGCACGCCCGAGTCGCTGCGGCAGTTGATCGAGCGCGACACGGCGCGCTGGGGGCTGCTCGTGAAGGCCGCGGGCATCGAGCCGGAGTAGGCGGTCGGCCGGGGCGCCCTCGAAGCTCGCCGCACCCCTTCGAGCCTCGTCGAACCTCGAACCTCGTCGAAAGGAGCCCCACGATGGACGTGAACGAGCTCATCGAGGTCTACATCGGCGCCTGGGGCGAGCCGCAGCGCCAGCGCCGCCTGGCGCTGCTGGAGCAGGCCTGGGCCGAGGACGGCCTGTACGCCGATCCTTCGGCCCATGTGGCCGGGCGCACGGCGCTGGCCGACCACATCGGCGGCGTGCTGCGCCGCAGCCCCGGCGCACGCTTCGCGTTGACCAGCGCGGTGCAGGTGCACCACCGGTTCCTGCGCTTCGGCTGGAGGATGGTGCTGCCCGACGGCAGCGTGCCGGTCGAGGGGCTGGACATCGGCGACCTCTCGCCCGCCGGCCAGTTGCAGCGCATCGTGGGCTTCTTCGGGCCGCTGCCGGCGCAGCGCTGACCGCCGGCCGGCCTGCGCCCGGCGCTCCCGGCGGCTACACGCTCGTGCGCACCGCCAGCACCTGGCCGCTGCGCGGGTTGAACTCGCAGGAGTAGTTGAACGGCTCGGCGTTCATGCCCGGCGCGCGCTGCACGGCGCCCTGGCCGAGCAGCAACAGGTGCTCGTCGGGCCCGGGCTGCAGGCGGCGCGTGTCCGGCTCCATCGCGATGCGCGCCACGCGCGGGTGCTTCGAAGTGAGCAGCTGCGCGACGGCGCTCTCGCAGGCTTCGGGCGAGACGCGGCTCAGGTCCGGCTGCCAGTCCCGGCGCGCCGCCGGACCGCCGCCTGGCGTTTCGCGCAGCACCACGGCCGAGGCGAGGCCGCTCTTGAAGTTGTAGGTGCAGCCATAGGTGAAGCTCGCGCCGGCGCCAGCGCGCCCGCGATAGCGGCCGCCGCCCTTGACCCCCACGTCGCTTTCGTCGCCGGGCGCCACGCTGCGCAGGGCCGGCGTGAACAGCACGTCGTCGGCGTCCTTGCCCCGCAGCTTGCGCAGCGTCTCGGCGACGCTCGCCTCGCAGCGCTCGATGGCCCTGGCGTTGTCGGCGCCGCGCGTGCTGCCCGCCGACGGTGGCGCCGCGCCGACGGCGCCCTCGGACGATGCGCCCTGCGCCAGCGCGGCGCCGGCGAGGGCCGCGCCCAGCAGCGGCAGCACGGCACGGGCGGTGGGCGAGATCAGGCGCCGGAGGTGACCCCTGATGAAGCCCATCGGCCGCCTTTGCATGTCGTCGATCTTCATCGCTCTCATTTTGACAACCGCACCGGGGCGGGCCGTTCCGCTTCGTTACCGGCTCGCACCGCCGCAACACACCCCCTGAACCCGGGGGCCCGATGGACTCCTGTGCGCTTGGCATGCCGGATGCCCGGACGTAGCCTGCGAACGACCCCTCGAAGAGCGAAGGGGCAAGGGAGCAAGAGATGACCAAGCCGGCCACGTTGAACCCGCGCCGCACCGGCCACTGGCTGGCCGCCGTCGCCCTCGGTGCTGCGGCGGCGCTGGGCGCCACCGCAGCGCGCGCCGAGCCGCTGCTGCACGTCGAAGCGGGGCTGCTCACCGGCGCCAGCGGGGTGCTCGTCAACGGCACGGCCTACGACGTGAGCTTCAGCGACGGTTCGTGCAACTCGCTGCAGCTCAACTGCACGCAGTTCACCTTCAACAACTCCGCCGATGCGGCTGCCGCTTCGCAGGCCTTGCTGGACCAGGTCTTCACCGGCGTCTACGACACCTCGCCCATGCTCACCCGCGGCTGCGGGCTCGCCGGCGGCTGCCTCGTGTCGACGATCTACGGGCCCGACCCCGCCGGCCCGACCGACTACAACGTCGCCACGGCGACCAACTCGGCCGTGGAAGCGGGCGACAGCGTCGCTGCCCAGGGCATCATCGGTGCGATCTTCGATACCACGTTCATTCCCGCCGCCACCATTGCCGTGTGGTCGGCCGCGGCCCCGCCGGCGCGGGTGGCCGAGCCGGCCGCGTTGCCGCTGACGCTGGCCGGCCTGGGCCTGCTCTGGGCGACGCGCCGCCGCAAGCACAAGCAGCCGCGCTGAACTCGCCGAGGCCAGCCGCCGGCGATGGCGGCGGCGCCCGCTCGGCCGGCGGCTGTCAGCCTCGCGCCAGCGCGTCGGCCGTACAATGCTGCATCGCAGCATCGCTGCTCAGGAGGCGACATGCAACTCACCGACAAGGTGGCCGTCATCACCGGCGGTGCCAGCGGCATCGGCCGCGCCGTGGCCGCAGCGATGGCCCGCGGCGGCATCAAGGGCCTGGCGCTGGCCGACATGAGCGAAGCGGTCGAGGACGTGGCCGCCAAGCTCAACGCCGAAGCCGGGCGCACGTTCGCCATCCCCTTCCAGGGCAACACCACCGACGAGAAGTTCCGCAGCTCGGTGTTCGACGCCATCGAGCAGAAGTTCGGCCGCGCCACGCTGTGCGTGCCGGCCGCCGGCATCACCCGCGACGATCTCGCCGTGCGCGTGGACAAGAACACCGGCAAGGCGCGCATCTACCCGGTGGAGCAGTTCAAGCTCGTCGTCGACGTGAACCTCATCGCGCCGGTGTACTGGGCGCTGGAGATGATCGGCCGCATCGCCGAAGACCGTGCCCGGCGCGCCCTCAAGCGCTGGACCCCCGAGGAAGGCACGCAAGGCTCGGTGGTGTTCATCGGCTCGATCTCCTCGCAGGGCAACCGCGGCCAGATCTCGTACGCCAGCACCAAGGCCGGCCTCGAAGGCGCGGCGGCGACGATCATGAAGGAGGCCATGTTCTACGGCGTGCGCTGCGGCGTCATCCACCCCGGCTTCACCGACACGCCGATGGTGCGCGCGATGGGAATGGAGTACGTGGCCAAGAACATCCTGCCGTACACGCAGCTCGGCCGCCTGATCCAGCCCGAGGAGATCGCCGACGCGATCTGCTTCATGCTCACCAACTCCGCCGTCAGCGGCGAGCTGTGGGTCGACGCCGGCTGGCACGCGCCGGCTTGAGCGAGATCCCCGCCTGAGCGAAGCCCCGGCCTTGCCGGGGCGGTTCCCCTGCGGCCGGTGGCCGCACTCTCCCCGGCGAGCCGGAACACGAGAAGAGGAGGCTTCAGCGATGACCCCGAAGAACCCGCGCGTGCCGGCGAAAGCCGCGCCCGCCACGGCTGCCTCTGGCCCCGCCGCACCGACCACGCAGGACTTCGACCGCGAGTTCCGCGCCCAGCTGGCGCAGATGACCGCTGGCCTTGCGCCCACCGCCTTCACCACCGCCTGGGCCGACTGGGCGATGCACCTGGCACTGTCGCCGGCGCGCCAGGCCGAGTTGCGCCAGGAGCTGGCCGCGCGCAGCGCCGACACCTGGGCCTTCGCGCTGCGTGCGCTGGGCGGCGAGCCGATCGCGCCGGGCGAGGACTTCGAAGGCAAGGCCGACCGCCGCTTCGCCGGCACGGCGTGGACGCACTGGCCGTTCAACGTCTACGCGCGCGCCTACCAGAACAGCGCCGCGCTGCTCAACGACACCGTGCAGGGGGTGGGCGGCGTCACCGACTACCACGCGCAGCTGCTGGAGTTCGCGCTGCGCATGCTGCTGGACGCCAGCTCGCCGGCCAACGCGCTGGCCACCAACCCCGAGCTGCTGGCGCTGACGCAGGCCGAGCAGGGCCAGAACCTCGTGCGTGGCGTGCAGAACTGGATCGAGGACCTGCGCACGATGAGCGAAGGCACCGCGCCCGCGGGCACCGAGGCCTTCGAGGTCGGCAAGCAGGTCGCCGCGACGCCGGGCAAGGTGGTGTTCCGCAATGAGCTGATCGAGCTGATCCAGTACGCGCCGACGACGAAGACCACGCATGCCGAGCCGCTGCTCATCGTGCCGGCGTGGATCATGAAGTACTACATCCTCGACCTGAGTGCGCGCAACTCGCTGGTCAAGTACCTCGTCGACCAGGGGCACACGGTGTTCATGGTGTCGTGGAAGAACCCCGACCAGAGCGACCGCGACGTGGGCATGGACGACTATGTCGACCACGGCTTCCGTGCCGCGCTCGACGCGGTGAACGCCATCGTGCCCCGGCGGGCGGTGCACGCGGTGGGCTACTGCATCGGCGGCACGCTGCTGGCCATCGGCGCGGCGGCGCTGGCGCGCGACGGCGAAGCCGGGCGGCTGGCCTCGGTGTCGATGTTCGCGGCGCAGACCGACTTCTCCGAGCCCGGCGAGCTGGCCTTCTTCATCAACCCGAGCCAGCTGGCGCTGCTCGAGGCGACGATGCACAGGAAGGGCGTGCTGGAGAGCCGCCAGATGGGCGGCGCCTTCGCGCTCCTGCGCTCGCAAGACCTGGTGTGGCAGCCGATCGTCGACAACTACCTCAAGGGCAAGCGCGACGCGATGATCGACCTGATGGCCTGGAACGCCGACGGCACGCGCATGCCCTGGCGCATGCACACGGAGTACCTGTACCGGCTGTACCTGGACAACGAACTGGCGACCAACCGGTTTCCCGTGCACGGCAAGCTCGTGCGCCTGTCCGACATCGGCGTGCCGATGTTCCTGGTCGGCACCGAGACCGACCACGTGGCGCCGTGGAAGAGCGTCTACAAGACCGACAACCTCGTGCGCTCGGACGACTTCACGTTCCTGCTCACCTCGGGCGGCCACAACGCGGGCATCGTCAGCGGGCCGGTGCACCCCAAGCGCCACTACCGCATCAAGTCGCGGCGCCTGAAGGACCCGCACCTCGCGCCGGAGGACTGGCTCGAAGCGGCCACCCGGCACGAAGGCTCGTGGTGGCCGGCGTGGCAGGCGTGGCTGGCCGCGCACTCGACGAGCCAGGTGAAGCCACCGGCCATGGGTGCGCCCGCCAAGGGCTACGCAGCGATCGAAGACGCACCGGGAGCGTACGTCAGGCAGCGCTGAGCAAAGGATGCGGGTGCGGCCGCAGGCCGCTGCCGCCGGCCCGCGGCGCTGCGAAGCCGGCGCTTCAGCGCCGCGAAGCCGGCCCTTCAGCGCCGTGACGCCGGCCGCCGCAGCGCGCTCGGCACTCCGTCGGAGATGGCCCGCCGCAGCGCCTGCGCCGCCGCCGAGAGCGTGCGCCCGCGGCGCTGCACGCGGTAGATCGGCCGCCACGCCGCACGCTCGTCGAGCAGGACGTCGACGAGGCCCTGACGCCGGCACAACGGCAGCGCCGTCGCCGGCACCAGGCTGACGCCGAAGCCGCGCTCGACCAGGGCGGCCAACGTTCCGAACTGCGACACCTCGAAGCCGGTGTCGTGCACCTGCGCTTTGGCCAGCCAGGGCTGCGTCTGCTGCCAGACGCTGCCGCTGCGCACCGTCTGCACGAAAGGCCGGCCGCGCAGGTCACGCAGGCGGATGCTGCGACGGCCGGCGAAGGCATCGTCGCCGCGGCAGATCAGGTGGAAGCGCTCCTGAAAGAGCAGCGACGAATCGAACTCGAGGTCGTTGCCGCGCTGCGCGTTGAGCCCGAAGTCGACTTCCCCGGCCGCCACCAGCGCCAGGCAG
Organism: Rubrivivax sp.; assembly: GCA_016790425.1. GTDB lineage: Bacteria > Pseudomonadota > Gammaproteobacteria > Burkholderiales > Burkholderiaceae_C > Rubrivivax. Next base: position 8,340 of record JAEUPF010000155.1, on the reverse strand, counting down.
CGGTCGGACACCACGTCCAGCAGGCGCAGCGTCACGCCCGGATGCGCGTCGCGGAACTCGGCCAGCACCGCGGCCAGCCAGTCCGACGCCAGCGAGGGCGGCGCGGCGATCGCGACCCGCCCGCTGCCCAGCGCCGCGCGATCCTTCACGCCCGACAGCGTGGCGCGGATCTCGTCGGCGATGCGGTGCGCACCGACCGAGAAGGCCTGGCCCTCGGCGGTGAGGGCGACGTTGCGCGTGTCGCGATCGAACAGCCGCGCGCCGACCTGGGCTTCGAGGCGGCCGATCATCTGGCTGAAGGCCGACGGGCTGACGTGGCAACGCTCGGCCGCCACGGCGAAGCGGCGCGTCTGTTCCAGGGCCAGGAAGGCGTCGATCAGCCGGCCCGAGAGATTCATCGACGTTGCTTCACAATCGTTCCAGAAAATCCAGTTTACAGGCACAGCCAGGTCCCCGACACTGCACCCGTGGCGAGGTGAGCCGATGCACGAACCGAAGCGGGCAACGAAGCAGGCAGCGAAGCCGGGGTCGACAGCGGACCTGGCCGTGGGTTGCGGCGCGGGTTTCTCCGGCGACCGCGTCGACGCGGCGCTGCCGGTGGTGCGCACGCTGGTGCAGCGCGGCGGGCCGGCAGCGCTGATCTTCGAGATGCTGGCCGAGCGCACGCTCGCCACCGCGCAGCTCGCGCGGCGCGCCGACCCCGACAAGGGCTACGAGCCGCTGCTGGACCTCGAACTGCGCCCGGTGCTGGCCGACTGCCTGCGCCACGGCATCACCATCGTCGGCAACTTCGGCGCCGCCAATCCGCAAGGCGCCGCGCGGCGCATCGTCGCGCTGGCCGAGGAACTGGGCCTGCCGCCGCCGCGCGTGGCGGTGGTCAGCGGCGACGACCTCTCGAAGCCGGCGCAGCGCCAGCTGCTGCGCGAAGCGCTCGGCGGCGGCTTCGACGAGAAGCGTTTCGTCTGCGCCAACGCGTACCTGGGCGCCTTCGAGATCGCCGCGGCGATCCGGCAGGGGGCGCAGGTCGTCGTCACCGGCCGCGTCGCCGATCCGGCGCTGGTGCTCGGCCCGGCCATCGCGCACCACGGCTGGGGCCGCGAAGACTGGGACCGCCTGGCCGGCGCCACGATGGCCGGCCACCTGCTGGAGTGCGGCGCCCAGGTGACCGGCGGCTACTTCGCCGACCCCGGCCGCAAGGACGTGCCGGGGCTCGAAGACGTGGGCTTCCCGATCGCCGAGATCGCTGCCGACGGCAGCTGCGTCGTCACCAAGGCCGCCGGCACCGGCGGCCTGGTCGACCTGCGCACGGTGAAGGAGCAGCTCCTTTACGAGGTGCACGACCCGGCCGCCTACATCACGCCCGACGTGGTGGCCGACATCACCGAGGCCGAGGTCACGCAGCTCGGCCCCGACCGCGTGCGCCTCGCCGGCGTGCGCGGCCACGCCAGAACGCCGACGCTGAAGGCCTGCGTGTTCTTCGAAGGCGGCTGGCTCGGTGAAGCCGAGATCTCGTATGCCGGCCCCAATGCCGAGGCGCGGGCACGGCTGGCGATGGACGTGATCGCACGGCGTTGCGGCGGCGAGCTGGCCCTGCGCTTCGATCTCATCGGCATCACCAGCATCCTCGGCGACGACGGCAACCGCCTGCTGGCCGGCGTGCCGCCCGGCGCGAGCACGGCTCATGCCGATGTCCGCCTGCGCGTGGCCGCCCGCCACGACGACGGGCAACGCATCGACCGCCTGCTGCGCGAGGTGACGGCGCTGTGGACCGGCGGCCCCGCCGGCGGTGGCGGCGTGCGCACCGCCAGACGCCAGCGACTCTCGATGCGCAGTTGCCTGGTGCCGCGCAGCGCGGTGCCCACGGGCGTCGAAGTGCTGGCGCCGGAGTTCGCGGCATGAGCGCGCGCCACCGCCCGCAAGGCGAATACCGCGGCGCGCAGCGCGCAGCGCGCAGGTGGCCGGCCCGATGAGCTTCCTCTACGACCATGCCCACGCGCGCACCGGCGACAAGGGCAACCGCGTCAACATCAGCCTGATTGCCTACGACGCCGCCGACTGGAACTGGCTGGTGCAGCAGGTCACCCCCGAACGCGTGGCCGAGCACTTCGCGTTTCGCAGGCCGAGCGACGTGAGGCGCTACCTGCTGCCCCGGCTCGCGGCGATGAACTTCGTCCTCGACGATGTGCTCGACGGCGGCGTCAACGACACGCTGAACCTCGACATGCACGGCAAGTCGCTTTCGTTCCACCTGCTGACCCTTCCTGTCGAACCGCGCAAGGAGACCCCGTGAATCCGTTGAAGACGCTCGCCGCGGGCGCGCTGCTGGCGCTGGCTGCGCTGCACGCCGCCGCGCAGGCCTGGCCCGACAAGCCGGTGCGGCTGGTGGTGCCCTTCCCCGCCGGATCGGCCACCGACCTGGCCGCGCGCGTCGTCGGCCAGCAGTTGCAGGCGGCGCTCGGCCAGCCCTTCGTCGTCGACAACAAGCCCGGCGCCGGCGGCAACCTCGCCGGCAGCGAAGTGGTGCGCGCCGCGCCCGACGGCTACACGCTGCTGTTCTCGTCGAACTCCGCCGTGGCCTCGAACGTGGCGCTGCTCAAGAACGTGCCCTACGACCCGCTGAAGGACTTCACCCCGGTGGCCGGGGTGGGCCAGAACATGCTCGTGCTGATGGTCAAGCCCGACTTCCCGGCCAGGACGCTGGCCGAGTTCGTGGCCCAGGCCAAGTCGCGGCCCGGCAAGCTCAACGGCGGCTTCGGTTCGTCGAGCTCCCAGGTGAGCATCGCCATGCTCAACAAGCTGGCCGGCATCGACACCGCGCTCGTGCCGTACAAGGGCATCCCGCTGGCCGTCAACGACGTCGTCGGCGGCACGCTCGACTTCACCTTCGTCGATCTCGGCAACGCGCTGGCGCAGGCCAAGGGCGGGCGGCTGCGCGCCATCGCCGTCACCTCCGACAAGCGCAACGCGCTCGCGCCCGACTGGCCGGCGATCGCCGAATCGGTGCCGGGCTTCGACATCACGGCCTGGTTCGCCGTCGTCGGCCCGGCGAACATGCCCAAGCCCGTGGTCGACAAGCTCAACGGCGCCATCACCGCGATCGTCGAGCGCGCCGACGCCAAGGAGCGCTTCGCCGGCATCGGCGTGGCGCCGATGCCGCTGGCGCCCGACCGCCTGCGCGCCTTCATCGCCGCCGAGATCACGAAGTGGCAGCGCCTGGTGAAGGAAGCCAACGTGCAGCCGGAGTGACCACAGTGCCGGCGCCGAAGTCAGTGCAAGGATCGGCCGGGGCAGGCCAGGTCATGCTCGTCACCGGCGCCAGCCGCGGCATCGGCGCCGCGATCGCCCGCGCCGCGGGCGCCGCGGGCTACCGCGTCGGCGTCAACTACCTGCGCAGCGCCGCGGCGGCCGAGGCGGTGGTGGCCGACATCCGTGCCGCCGGCGGCGAGGCGGTGCCGTTGCAGGCCGATGTCGGCGATCCGGCGCAAGTGGAGCGCCTGTTCGCCGAGCTCGATTCGCGCCTGGGCCGCATCGACGTGCTCGTCAACAACGCCGGCATCCTCGCCAGCTTCCGCGTCGATGCCCTCGACCACGCGCAGGTGGCAGCGGTGTTCCGCGCCAACGTGTTCAGCATCTTCCACTGCGCCGGCGAGGCGGTGCGCCGCATGTCGACGGCGCACGGTGGCGCCGGCGGCGTGATCGTCAACCTCTCGTCGGTGGCGGCGCGCCTGGGCGGGCTGGCCGGCGGCGCGGCCTATGCGGCCTCCAAGGGGGCGATCGACACCTTCACGCTGGCGCTGGCCAAGGAGGTGGGGCGCGAAGGCATCCGTGTGGCGGCGTTGCGACCGGGCCTGATCGAGACCGAGATCCACGACGTGCACGGCGGCCTGGAACGCATGCGCACGATGGCCCGCGAGGCGGTGCCGATGGGCCGCTCGGGCACCGCCGAAGAAGTGGCGCAGGCCGCGCTGTGGCTGGCCTCTGCGGCGGCGTCGTACGTGCACGGTGCCGTCATCGACGTGGCCGGCGGCCGCTGAGGCGGCGCGAAACGAAGCGCAAGCGAGAAGCGAAGCAAAGGGAAAGAAGGAACCCCGTGGCGCGCCAAGTCATCGTCACCTGCGCCGTCACCGGCAGCATCCACACGCCATCGATGTCGCCGTACCTGCCGATCACGCCGGAGCAGATCGCCGACGAAGCGGTCGCTGCGGTCGAGGCCGGCGCGGCCATCGTGCACCTGCACGCGCGGCACGCCGACGGGCGCCCGCTGCAGACGCCGGAGGCCTTCGCCGCCTTCGTCGGGGACATCGCGGCGCGCTGCGACGGCGTCGTCAACCTCACCACCGGCGGCGCGCCGACCATGAGCGTGCAGGAGCGCATGCGCCCGGCGATGGAGCTCTCGCCCGAGCTCGCTTCGCTGAACATGGGCTCGATGAACTTCGGCCTCTTTCCGATGCTGCGGCGCTACACCGCGTTCACGAACGCGTGGGAGCCGGCGTACCTGGAGAGCACCCGCGACCTGGTGTTCAAGAACACCTTCGCCGACATCGAGTTCGCCCTGCGCCGCGGCACCGACAACGGCACGCGTTTCGAGTTCGAGTGCTACGACACGGCGCACCTGTACAACCTGGCGCACTTCGTCGACCGCGGGCTCGTGCCGGCACCGTTCCTCGTGCAGACGGTGTTCGGCATCCTCGGCGGCATCGGTGCCCACGCCGACGACGTGGCACACATGCGGCGCACCGCCGACCGGCTGTTCGGCGCCGACTACCTGTGGTCGGTGCTCGGCGCGGGCAAGGCGCAGATGGGCATCGCCGCCACCGCGGCCGCGCAAGGCGGCCATGTGCGCGTGGGCCTCGAAGACTCGCTGTGGGACGGGCCGGGCCGGCTGGCACGCAGCAACGCCGACCAGGTGCGGCGCGTGCGCGCCTTGCTCGAGGGTTTGGGGCTGACGCTCGCGACGCCCGACGAAGCAAGGGCGATGCTGGCCTTGAAGGGCCGCGTGAACGTCGGCTTCTGAGCGCGGCCCCCGCCACCAAGCCGCCTCTGCCGCAGCCGGCGGTGCCCCGGGGAACACGGTCGCGGTGGCCCGCGCTCACGTGCTCTGCCGCGCCACCACCTCGAAACCGATGTCCACGCGGCGCGCCCCGGGGTCGTGCCCGGCCAGGCGCGCCAGCAGCATCTGGCCGGCGCGCTCGCCCATCTCGGTGCGGCGCACGCGCACGGTCGACAGCTGCGGCGCGGCGGCGCGCGCGATCGGCAGGTCGCCGAAGCCCATCACCGCCAGCTTCCCCGGCACCGCGATGCCGCGGCGGTGGCATTCGAAGAGCACGCCGGCTGCGAGCAGGTCGTTGCTGCACAAGACCGCGTCGAGGCCGGCGCGCCGCGCCATGAGCTGCGCGAGCTGCAAGGCCGCCTGGTCCACCTGCACCGGAGGCCGCATCAGGTCGGCCGGCACGTCGGGCAGGCCGGCTGCCGCCGCCCCGGCGCGAAACCCCTCCAGCCGCTGCCGCGAGCGCTCCTCGTCGGCGCCGATGAAGCCGAAGGCGCGATGGCCGCGCTGGACGAGGTGCGCCGCGGCGGCGCGGCCCGCGGCCACGTTCGAGAAGCCCACCGCCATGTCCAGCACGGCCGCCGGCGCGCCTTCCGCAGCGCCGCGCAGGTCCCAGGTCTGCACCACCGGCACGCCGGCGCGGCGCAGGCGCGCGCGCAGCGCCGCGCCCTGGCCGCAACCGGTGAGGACGAGGCCATCGACGCGCCGCCCGAGGAAGGCTTCGACGAGCGCTTCCTCGTCGGCGCCGCGGTAGGCACTCTGGCCGAGCAGGAGCTGGTAGCCGCCTTCGGCCAGCGTGCGCGTCAGTGCTTCCACGGTCTCGGAGAAGACCTGGTTCGAGACGGTCGGCACGATCGCGGCCACGATGCGCGATCGACTCGTCGCGAGGCTGCCGGCGGTGAGGTTGGGCACGTAGCCCAGCCGCGCCACGGCCGCGCGCACGACGGCCAGCGTTTCCGCGGCCACCTTGTCCGGCGTGTTGATCGCCCGCGAGACGGTGACCAGCGACACGCCGGCCGCGCGGGCGACGTCGCTCATGCGGACGCGGCCAGGGGCGGCGGAGCGGGGCATCGGCAAGAAGACGGGGATCGTTCGATCGGCGCAGGCGGATCGCAGGTCCCGCGCGCCACCGGCACGATCTTAGCGTCGATGGAAGCGTTTCCATCGAGCGAGACGTCGAAGCGCCAGGCAAGCCGAACGGCGAGCGGCGTCCCACCAAATGGGCAGACTCGCCCGACTCGCCCTGCACGCTGCGCGCCCGGGTCTTGTCGGGCGGGCGCCGGGGGCTACGATGGAAACGCTTCCATCCGAAGCGCTGAAGGAAACCGAATGAACCGCCGCCGCGCCGCTGCCCTCGCCGCAGCGCTTGCCAGCCTCTTCGTCCTCGCCCCCGCCCAAGCGCAGGGCGACTACCCGACGAAACCGGTCAAGATCATCGTGCCCTTTCCGCCCGGCGGCACCAGCGACGTGATGGGCCGGCTCATCGCCGAGGAGCTTTCGAAGCAGTTCGGCCAGACCTTCATCGTCGACAACAAGGGCGGTGCCGGCGGCGCCATCGGCACCGAACAGGCCGCGAAGTCGCCGGCCGACGGCTACACGCTGCTGCTGTCGGGCATCGGCAGCAACGCGGTGATCCACGGCTTCGCTTCGCCCAGGCCCAACTACACCGAAGCCGACTTCGTGCACATCTCGCAGCTGGCCGCGGGACCCAACGTGCTGGTGGTCCACCCCAGCTTCCCGGCGAAGAACTTCAAGGAGTTCGTCGCCTGGGTGAAGGCGAACCCCGGCAAGTTCAGCTACGGGCAGGTCAGCGCCTCTTCGGGGCACCTCACCACCGAGTACCTGAAGCAGACCGCGGGGCTGGACATGGTGGGCATCCCGTACAAGGGCGGCGGCCCGGCGCTCAGCGACGTGCTGGCCAACCAGATCCCCGGCATGTTCACCAACCAGGACGCGGTGCTGCCGCACGTCAGGAGCGGCAAGGTGCGCGCGCTCGTCGTGACGAGCGCCGAACGCAACCCGCTGTACCCCGAGGTGCCCACGGTCGCCGAATCGGGCTACCCGGGCTTCACGGCCGTCTCGTGGACCGGCCTGTCGGCGCCCAGGGGCACGCCCAAGGCCATCGTCGACAAGCTCGAAGCGGCCATGATCAAGGCCTTCTCCGACCCGGCCACGCGCGCCCGGCTCGAAGCCAACGGCTTCGTCGTCGTGGCGTCGAAGTCGGTGGACTACACCCGCTTCGTCGCCAGCGAAGTCGCGCGCTGGACGCAGGTCATCCGCGCCGGCGGGCTGAAGTCGGAATAGCGAATGGACACAGGAGCGCGCCGATGAAAGCCGTCGAATCGAACATCGTCTCGTACGCCAAGGTGGGCGCCGACGCCCGCACCGCCGCCGACGGCGGCGACCGCATCGAGTGGATCAAGCTCTCGCTGACGTTGCTGCCGCTGGCCACGCCGGTGAGCGACGCCAAGGTGCTCACCGGGCGGCAGAAGCCGCTGACCGAGATCGCCTTCATCTTCTGCGAGATCCACACCCGCGACGGCCACCAAGGCATCGGCTTCGGCTACTCCAAGCGCGCCGGCGGTCCGGGCATGTTCGCGCACGCCAAGGAGCTGGCGCCGAACCTCCTGGGCGAGGATCCCAACGACATCTCGCGCCTGTTCACGCAGCTCTTGTGGGCCGGCGCCAGCATGGGCCGCGCCGGGCTGACGACGCAGGCGATCGCGCCGTTCGACATCGCGCTGTGGGACCTGAAGGCCAAGCGCGCGAAGCTGCCGCTGGCCAAGCTGCTGGGCGCGCAGCGCGACTCGGTGCAGTGCTACAACACCTCGGGCGGCTACCTGCACACGCCGCTGCCGCAGGTGCTGAAGAACGTCGCCATCTCGCGCGAGAGCGGCATCGGCGGCATCAAGCTGAAGGTCGGCCAACCCGACCTCTCGATCGACATCGAGCGTGTCGCCGCGGTGCGCAAGCTGCTGGGCGACGGCTTCCCGCTGATGGTCGACGCCAACCAGCAGTGGGACCGCCAGAAGGCGACGCGCGCCTGCCGGGCGTTGGAGCCGTTCGACCTGACGTGGATCGAGGAGCCGCTGGATGCGCACGACTTCGAGGGCCACGGCCAGCTGGCCGAGCGCTTCGACACCGCCATTGCCACCGGCGAGATGCTCACCTGCTTCGACGAGCACGCGCAGCTCATCCTCGCCGGCACCGACTTCATCCAGCCCGACGCGCCGCGCGTGGGCGGCATCACGCCGTTCCTGAAGATCATGGCGCTCGGCGAGTTCAAGCAGCGC
>JAEUPF010000118.1 GCA_016790425.1 Rubrivivax sp. | reverse complement strand
GTCGTGCCCATGGTCGTGCCCGTGGTCGTGCCCGTGGTCGTGCCCGTGGTCGTGCCCGTGGTCGTGCCCGTGGTCGTGCCCGTGGTCGTGCCCGTGGTCGCCGCCCGATTCGTTCGCACCGGCCTCGGGCTCGAAGGCCGTGCTCTCCTCGCTGACGATGAGGTGCATGCGGCGAAGGAGCTGTGCCAGCACGTGGTCGGGCTGCAGCTTGAGGTGATCGGGCTTCAGCTCGACGGCGACGTGCCGGTTGCCCAGGTGGTATGCGGCCCGCAGCAGATCGCTCGGCGCGCCGTGCTGGGTGCAGTGGCGCACCACCAGCACCGGCTGCGGCGCGGCCTCCACGCGCACCAGGCTGCCGTCGTCGGCCACCAGCACGTCGCCGCCGCGCACGGCGGTGCCGCGCGGCAGGGTCACGCCCAGCGTGCGGCCGCTCGAATCGGTGGCTTCGAAGCGGCTCTTGTGCCGCGTGTCCCAGTCCAGTGCAACGGTGGCGGCGCGCTTGACGAGCGCCGGCGCGAGGCCGCGGCCGCGGGCGATGAGCTTGTTGACGGTGAGCATCGGGGGCTTTCGCGCAGGCCGCGCGTTCGGCGATGCGATCGAGTGTAGCCAAGGGGCTGCCTCGGTGCGCCCGGGCCGCTTGGGCGGCGCAGATGCGCTCGGTGGCCGCCGCAGAGCTCGACGAAGCGGCATTTGCCGCGCCGATGCGCTCACGCAGCGCCCGGCGCTGGGCCAGAATGCGCGCCGCTCGTTTCGCCGCCCCGGCGCCAACCCAGGGAGAAGCGCCATGCGCCATCGCCTCGCCACCCACCTCGCTGCCGCCACGCTGTGCGCGGCTACCGGCGCCGCCCAGGCGGCCGACTTCAACTTCATCGGCACGCTGACGCAGGCCGAGTTCCGGGCCCTCTCCGAGGACATCGGCGCCGCCGTGTCGTACAAGGGCATGATCCCGTCGGAGGGGCTGGGCATCACCGGCTTCGACCTCGGCCTGTCGGTCGGCGCCACCGAAGTGGCCAACCGCGCCACGCTGATCAAGGCGGCCGGCGGCGCCGACGTCCCGAAGGCCGTGCCGCTGGCGGGCGTGCGTGTCGTCAAGGGGCTGCCGTTCGACATCGACGTCGGCGCCGTCTACCTGACGCTGCCCAAGACCAACGTGCGCGCCGCCGGCGGCGAACTGCGCTGGGCCTTCATCGGCGGCAATGCGGCGCTGCCGGCGGTGGCGCTGCGCGCTTCGCTGATGAACCTGAGCGGCGTCGACCAGCTCGAGATGCGCACCACCGGCGTCGACCTGTCGATCAGCAAGGGCATCCTCTTCCTCACGCCTTACGCCGGCGTCGGCCGGGTGCAGATCGACGCCAAGGCCCCGGGCACGACACTGGCGCGCGAGAAGTTCCAGAAGGACAAGATCTTCGCCGGCGTCAACATCGCCTTCGTGCCGATGGCGCTGGTGATCGAAGCCGACAAGACCGGCGAGGCGACGAGCTACGGCCTCAAGCTGGCGGTACGCTGGTAGCGGGCGGCTCCGGGGCGGCGCGCGGGATAATCCGCACCGTGAAGCAGGCCAGACCGCCGCTGGTGCGAACGGGGAAACCCGGCACTGGAGGAAGGTCCGGACTGCACAGAGCACCGTAGCAGCTAACGGCTGTCCACCGCGAGGTGAGGATCAGAGCAACAGAGACGAGTCGGTGCGGGGACCCGCCCGGGTGTTCTGTCACGCGCCGGCGCAAGCCGGCACTGGGGCGCGAAGCGCCGCAGCCGAGGGCGCAAGCCCGAGGAGCGTGACAGCCGCCCGGTGCGGGGCGAAGCCGCGCACCGGGTGAAACGGGCAATCTCTACGGGCAGCAACACCAAGTAGGCCGGCGTCGATGTGGCTCGCGGAGCCGGCGGGTAGGTGGCACCGAGCCGGGTGGGCGACCCCCGGCCCAGAGGAATGGCGGTCACGGCCGCCTTCGCAAGAAGGCGCGCCGCACAGAATCCGGCCTATCGGCCTGCTTCACACTTTATTCGTTAGCGCCGCGCGGTTCGCCGCGCCGGGCGCTCAGGCCGGCACGACCAGCTCGTGGCGCGCCGCCCAGGCCAGCGCTGGGGCGTCGGCCGCAGCGGGCGCCGCGGCCGCCGCGCCAGGCGGCGGCTTCGCCAGCCGCATCTCGAGCGCCGCCCGGTCCTCGGGCGGCAGACTGCGCCACAGGAAGTCGCGCGCGTTCCCCGCCTCGCCGGCCACGAAGAGCTGCGAGGTCCACTCGCCGAATTCGACGTGCCGCACCTTCACGTGGATGTGCGGCGTGCGGCCGGGGTAGGCCACCGGCCTGATGGTGCGGAACGACACCTCGCCGCGGCTGTTGCTGCGCGCCGCGCCGAAGCCCTGGAAGCCGGGGTCGAACGACGTGCCCTGCTGCGCCGGCTGGCGTGGCACGTCCGGGTGCCGGTAGCTGCGCAGCGTGTCGCACTGCCAGATCTCGACCTCGGCCCCGTCGATGGCGCGCCCGCGCGTGTCGAGCACCGCCAGCGCCAGGCCCAGATGCTCGCCGCGCGCCACCCAGGTGCCGCCGGCAGCCGCGGCCACCCGCGTGAGATCGGCGTCCCAGTCGCTCCACTGCGCTCGCCAGGGTGCCGGTGGATAGAACGGGCCATCGGTCATCTGGCGCAGCGCCCGGCGCGCGGTTTGTGCGAGCCCGGGTTGCGCCACCGCGGCGGCCAACGCCGCCGCCGCCGCGACGATGCGGCGCCGGCGGCGCGAGAGCGGAGGTGGGCAAGTCATGCGCGATTCAACCACCGCGGCGCCTTTCGCACAGCACTTCGCGGGCGGCGCCCTGCTTCGCCCAGGGGCCCTTGGCGGCCCCTCATTCGCCCTCGCGTCGCCGGCCGCAAGGCCAGGCGCAGCTCGCCGTGCCGGTGCCCCTCAAGTCGCCTGCCGGCGCGGCCGAAATGAGACGAGGAGCCTGCGCCATGACCCGCCTTCGCCTCGTTGTCCTTCTTGCGTTGCCCGTGGCTTCGCTGACCGTGCCCAGCCTTGCCGCATCGTCGGTCGACAAGCCGATGCCCGGGGTTCGCCGGCTGGCTGCGGCTGCTGCCTCCGCGCCCGAGGCGGCGGCCCCTGCCGAAGCGGGTGCAGCCCGTGCGGCCGTCGCCACTGCCGACCCCGCGGCGAGCACGCCCAAGGCCCTCCCGGCGGCGCCGGGCCACCCTGCAGCGGCGCACGCCGCGCTGTCGGCGGCCGAGGTCGACCCGATGGAGCGCCTGCGCCGGCGCCTGGCCGAGCGGCTCGCGACCCCGGGTGCTGCCGCGCGCAGCGGCACGATCGATCTGCAGGTGGGAACGCGCCCGGCCGCGGCCGCCCCCTCTGCCGCGACAGGACCCGGCGCGAAGCCGGGCGCGCCTTTCGCCGCCGGCCCTGGCGTGCCGGGCCACGGCATTTCAGCCGAGGACATCGGCCGCGGTGACGCCGAAGGCATCGCCTGGTCGCGGCCTTCGGCAGCGCGCGCGGCAGCCGCCGCGGCGCCCACGCATCGAGCGGTGGCCGCCGCCGCTGCTTCGCCGCTGGACCACGGCGCCGTGAGCGCGCTGGCGCTGCCGCCGCAGCGCCAGACGGCACGCGCTGCGCCGGCCGCCAAGGCCAACGGCGGCCATGGCGGCCATGGCGCCACCGGCGCGCCGCATTGGGGCTACGAGGGCGCCGCCGGTCCGGCGTCGTGGGGCGCGTTGAAGCCCGAGTTCAGCCTGTGCAGCAGCGGCCAGCGGCAAAGCCCCATCGACATCCGCGGCGGCCTCGCGGTCGACCTCGATCCGGTTCGCTTCGACTACAAGGCCGGCGCCTTCGCCGTCATCGACAACGGCCACACCGTGCAGGTGAACGTCGCGCCGGGCAGCAGTGCCATCGAAGTGGGAGGGCGCCGCTACGACCTCGTGCAGTTCCACTTCCACCGCCCGAGCGAGGAGCGCATCGACGGGCGCCAGTTCGAGATGTCGCTGCATCTCGTGCACAAGGACGCCAACGGTCGCCTGGCCGTCGTTGCCGTGCTCCTGGGCAAGGGGCCGGCGCACCCCGCGGTGCAGGCGGTGTGGAACAACCTGCCTCTCGAACGCAACGAGGAAGCGGCCGCGCGCACGCCGCTGGATCCGGCGGAGCTGCTGCCCGAGGACCGGCGCTACTACACCTACATGGGCTCGCTGACGACGCCGCCATGCACCGAAGGCGTGCTGTGGGTCGTGATGCGCACGCCGGTGACGGTGACCGCCGCGCAGGTGGACCTCTTCGCGCGCATCTACCCGATGAACGCGCGCCCGCCGCAGGCGCTGGCCGGGCGGCGGATCATGCAGTCACAGTGAGGGCGGCGGCGCCGGCGGTGGCGGCGCGGGTGCCGGCACAGTGACTGGAAGCGGTTGCGGCGCCGGCGCGGGAGGTGCCGCCATCGCGGGTGATGCCGTTGGTGCCGGTGCAGACGCCGGCTGCGCGGGGGACCCGGGCTCGGCGGCGGCCGCTCGCGTCCGGGAGGCCAACAGCAGCAGCGCCGGCCACAACCACAAGCTTGCCAGCCACAGCCCCACGCGCTGCACCGACAGCGGCCGCTTCTCGTGCCGCGCCACCTTGACGAAGAGCACCGCGGTGCCGGCGACCACGTAGACGAGCAGCAGCCCGTAAAGCGCCGCGCGCCAGCCGTAGCTGTGCCCGAGCCAGTCGCCCAGCACGGCGCCCACCATTGCCGCGATCGGCACCGACAGCGCCAGTGCGATCGCCACGCCGGCCAGGGCATGTCGCAGGGTCCACAGCGGGTCGTTCTGCAAGCCACTCTCCGTAGCAAGACGTAACGTTCGGTGTAACGGTGGCGCTGGATGCCCAGACAGTCCTGATCTCGAAAGAACTTTCGGTCCGTGCCGCAAGTGCTTCATTCATAACGAGTTCAGGGAGGCAGTTGGATGAACACCCCGCCCTAAGTTCTTGATTTGACGGGACTTTCGCAACCCGGTGCGCATTGACCCCGGTATCGCCGTCGGATACAGTGGGAAATCGTGGGTCAAAGTGGGGATCGGTGTCGGTCGTGTCTCAGCGCAGGTATTTCGGTGGGCCAGTGCTCACATTGGATGCCAAGGGGCGCTTGACCGTGCCCGCGCAATGGCGCGACCAGCTCATCGAACATACCGGCGGCAAGCTCATCCTCACCAAGGACCCGGCCAACTGCCTGGCGCTGTTCCCACCGAGCGTGTATGCGCAACTCGCCGCCGTGCTCGACGCACTGCCCGAAGAGCATGCCGGCTGGAAGCGCCTGTACAACGGCAGCCTGAACCACCTCGAGATCGACAGCGCCTCGCGCATCCTCATTCCGCCCGAGCTGCGCCGCTGGGCAGGTTTTGCGGAGAACGGCTCGGTCGTCTTCATGGGCATCGGCACGCACTTCGAATTGTGGGACCCCAGCCGCAACGAAGCGCAGGAAGCCCAGCTGCTGGCCAAGGGCAAGCCCGAAGCCCTGCGCACCCTGGTCTGGCAGTGAGCCCGGCAACGAGGCAGCGCAGATGAACCGCGAAGGCGCTTCCCCCTCGCCGGCCGCCGCCCCCGCCGGCGGCCACCGCCCCGTGCTGCTCGACGAAGCGGTCGACGCCCTCGTCACGCGCCCCGACGGCATCTACGTCGACGGAACGTTCGGCCGCGGCGGCCACTCGCGCGCCGTCCTGGCGCGTCTGGCCGGCGGCGGCCGCCTCATCGCCTTCGACCGCGACCCCGAGGCGGTGGCCGAAGGGCGGCGCATTGCCGACCCGCGCTTCGCGATCATCCATGCCAGCTTCGCAGCGCTGCGCCCCGAGCTCGCGGCGCTGGGCATCTCGCAGGTGCACGGGCTGCTGCTCGACGTCGGCGTCAGCTCGCCGCAACTGGACGACCCCACGCGCGGCTTCAGCTTCCGCCACGACGCGTTGCTGGACATGCGCATGGACACCAGCGGCGGCGAGACGGCCGCCGCCTTCCTGGCCCGGGCCGACGAGCGCGAGATCGCGGAGGTGATTCGTGAGTACGGCGAAGAACGGTTTGCTGTTCCGATTGCAAAGGCGCTTGTGGCTCGCCGCGCAGGCGGTGCTCCGGTCGAACGCACCGGCGAGCTGGCCGCGCTCGTGGCTCGCGTCGTCAAGACCCGCGAGCCCGGGCAGGACCCGGCGACGCGCACGTTTCAGGCTCTTCGGATTCACGTCAACGCCGAGCTCGATGCGCTGGCGCAGGCGCTGAACGATTCGCTCGAGCTGCTGGCGCCCGGCGCACGGCTGGTGGTCATCAGCTTCCACTCGCTGGAGGACCGCATCGTCAAGACCTTCATCGCCCGCGAAAGCCGCGACGTGCCCGACCGCCGCGCGCCGTTCGCGCCGCCGCGGCCGCTGCGGCTGCGTGCCATCGCGCGCGTGAAGCCCGGCGCCGCCGAGATCGCCGCCAATCCGCGCGCCCGCTCGGCGGTGATGCGCGTGGCCGAACGCACCGCCGTGCCGGCGGCGCGGCCGGCTTGAGCTTGTCGCCACACGGCCAGGCGGGCAGGTCGGCGAAGAGGTCGCACGAGAGCTGCATGAAGGTCGCATCGACATGAGCCGCGTCAACGTGCTGCTGCTCGTCGTGCTGCTGGCCAGCAGCCTGGCGCTGGTGCGCACGTCGTACGAGGCGCGCCGGCTCTTCGCCGAGGTCGACCGCGCCAGGGGCGTGCAGCAGCGGCTGGACGCCGAATACCGCCGCCTGGACGCCGAGCGCCAGACGCAGGCGACGCACCTGCGCGTGGAGCGCGTCGCGCGCGAGAAGCTCGGCATGCGCACGGCGACGCCGGCGCTCACCGTGCACGTCACCGACCCCGGCGCGGCCGCTGCCGCCCAGGCGCCCGCCACCCCCGCCGCCGCGCCGGCGGCCACCGGCGGCGCAGCGCGCTGAATGCCGGCCATGAGCGCCCGCTCGATCGCCCGCAACGCCTTGCCCGGCCTGGGCGGCACGGCCGCTGCCGCCGGCATCGGCCGCATGGGCAGCGCCAGCGTCAAGAGCCTGCGCTATGCGACGAGCCCGCTTCTGGCCAGCAAGACGCCGCCGTGGCGCTCGCGCTTCGTCGTGCTCCTGGTGGGCATCGGCTTCGTCGTGCTGCTCGGCCGCGCCGCCTACGTGCAGATCATCGCCACGCAGTTCTTCCAGATCCAGGGCGAGAAGCGCTTCGTGCACACGCAGACGCTGCCGGCCAGCCGCGGCCGCATCCTCGACCGCAACGGTCTCGTGCTCGCCACCAGCGTCGCGCTGCCCACGGTGAAGGCCGACACGAAGCTCTTCCAGCCCGACGCCGCCGAGCGCAAGGCCGTCGCGCGCCTGCTCGGCCTGAGCGCAGCCGAACTCGAAGAGCGCCTCGAACGCCCCGAGCGCGCCGAGCGCCCCGACCGCCCCGAGGCCACCGCCAGCACCGTCGTGCTGCTGCGCCGCCACGTCGAGGAAGCCGCGTGGACCGAACTCAAGGCCTACGCGCAGGCGCACAACCTCAAGGGCCTGGTGGAAGAACGCGAGTACCGCCGCCGCTACCCCGAAGGCGAAGCGGCGGCGCACGTGGTGGGCTACACCGACAGCGACGACATCGGCCGCGCCGGCATCGAACTGCTGCTGCAGCAGGAACTGCAAGGCCACCAGGGTCAGCGCACGGTCGTGCGCGACCGTCTCGGCCGCGTCGTCGAGGACGTGGGCGACATCGCCTTGCCGCGGCACGGCGCCGACATCACGCTGTCCATCGACAGCAAGATCCAGTTCGAAGCCTGGAAGCGTGCCCGCGACGCGGCGCTCGCGCACAACGCCAAGGCCGCCACCGTGGTGGTTCTCGACAGCGCCAGCGGCGAAGTGCTGGCGATGGCCAACTACCCCGGTGCCGACCCCAACAAGCGCGGCGCGCACGCCGCCGCGCTGCTGCAGAACCGCGCCGTCAGCGACGCCAGCGAGCCCGGCTCGACGATGAAGCCGTTCACCATCGCGCTGGCGCTGGAGACCCGGCGCGTGACGCCGACGACGCCGATCGACACCGCGCCCGGCCGCCTCGTCGTCACCGGCACCACGATCACCGATGCGCACCCGCACGGCACGCTCACTGTCGCCGAGGTGCTGCAGAAGTCCTCCAACGTCGGCACGGCCAAGCTGGCGCTGGCGATGGAGCGGCAGGAACTGTGGGCCACCTACGCCGCGCTGGGCCTCGGAAGCCGGCCGCGCATCGAACTGCCCGCGGTGGCCAGCGGCAAGCTGCGCGCGTGGCGCACCTGGCGGCCCACCGACCACGCCCGCGTCGCCTTCGGCTACAGCGCCAGCGCCAGCGTGCTGCAGATGGCGCGCGCCTACACCGTGTTCGCGCGCGACGGCGACATCGCGCCGGTGACGCTGCTCAAGCGCGAGCTTTCCGAGCGCACCGAGGCGGGCGACGGCGCCTCGGGCGACGGCGCCGTGCGCGGCGCCAACGGTGCGAACGGCGCCAACGGCGCGAACGGCGCGAACGGCATCAACGGCACGAGTCCGGGCGTGAGCGGTGCCGTCGCCAGGGTGCCCGGCCAGAGCGTCTTCAGTCCCGCCACCGCGCGCCAGGTGCGCGAGATGCTGCGCATGGCGGCGTCCCCCGGCGGCACGGCCCCCGACCTGCAGCGCCTGACGCTCGGCTACTCGGTGGCGGGCAAGACCGGCACCGCGAAGAAGATGGTCGGCAGCGAGTACGCCGACGGCAAGTACCGCGCCTGGTTCGTCGGCCTGGCGCCGGTGAGCGCGCCGCGCATCGTGGTGGCGGTGATGGTCGACGAGCCGCGTGCCGGCAAGTACTTCGGCGGCGACGTCGCTGCGCCGGTGTTCAGCCAGGTGGTGCAAAGCACGCTGCGCTCGCTCAACGTGCCGCCCGATGTCGACGTGAAGACGCAGATCTCGGCCAAGCCGGTTGCGGCCGAAGCGGAGAGCCTGTGAGCGCGGCGATGAACGCGACCGCCCGCCGCCCGCCCTCGCCGTCGCCCTCGGGGTCGCCGTCGGGGTCGCCGTCGGGGTCGCCGTCGGGGTCGCCGTCGGGGTCGCCGTCAACGCCGTCGGGGTCGCCGTCGCCGCCCGAGCAGCCGGGGTTGCCCGTGCAAGGCCCTGCGCCGGGCACGGCTGCCGCGCCTGCGCAACCCCTGCTGCTGCCCGGCACGAGCGCCGCCGTCGCCTGGCTGCGCGCGCGCACCGGCCAGGGCGGCACGCTTGCCACCGACAGCCGCGCCGTGCGCGCCGGCGATGCCTTCCTCGCCTGGCCGGGGCAGACGGCCGATGCGCGCCGCTTCGTCGCCGGCGCGCTGCAAGGCGGCGCCGCGGCCTGTCTCGTCGAAGCCGATGGCGCCGCGGGCATCGACATGGGCGTGACGCCCGCGGCGGCCGATCGCGTCGCTTCGCTGCGCGGCCTCAAGGCGGCCAGCGGCGCCATCGCCGACGAGTGGTTCGGTCACCCGAGCCGCGCGCTCGCCGTGGTCGCCATCACCGGCACCAACGGCAAGACCTCCAGCGCCTGGTGGGCCGCGACGGCGCTGCGCACGCTGGGCGAACGCGCCGGCGTCGTCGGCACGCTGGGCATCGGCGAGCCGCCCGAGGTCGAGGCCACCGGCCTCACGACGCCCGACGCGGTGACGGTGCACGCGGCGCTGCGCCGCTTCGCCGACGCCGGCTGCCGCGCCTGCGCCATCGAGGCTTCGTCGATCGGCCTCGTCGACCATCGGCTCTCGGCGCTGAAGATCGACGTTGCGGTCTTCACCAACTTCACGCGCGACCACCTCGACTTCCACGGCGACATGCCGGCCTACTGGGCGGCCAAGCGCCGGCTCTTCGACTGGCCGGGGCTGCGCGCCGCGGTCGTCAACGTCGACGATGCGCAAGGCGCGGCACTGGCGGCGGAACTGCGCGCGCGCCGCGCCGCCGCTGGCGCCGCCGCGCCCGAGTTGTGGACGGTGTCGGCGCGCGCGCCGGCGCGGCTCGTGGCGAGGAACGTCCGCTACGACGCGCACGGGCTCGCCTTCGAGGTCGCCGAGCAACGAGCGGACGGCGCCGCCGGGGAAGACACCGCCACCGTCACCAGCACGCTGGTGGGCGACTACAACGTGCTGAACCTGCTCGGCGTGCTGGCAGCGCTGCGCGCGCTCGGCCAGCCGCTGGACAGCGCCGCACGCGCGTTGTCCGGCGTCGCTGCCGTGCCCGGGCGGCTGCAGCGCATCGGCGGTCGCGAGGTGGAAGTCGTCGTCGACTACGCGCACACGCCCGACGCGCTGGACAAGGTGCTCGCGGCGCTGCGCCCGCTGGCCGCAGCGCGCGGCGGCCGGCTCGCCTGCGTCTTCGGCTGCGGCGGCGACCGCGACCCGACCAAGCGCGCGCTGATGGGCGGCATCGCCGAACGCAGTGCCGACCGCGTCGTCGTCACCAGCGACAACCCGCGCCGCGAGCGGCCGGGCGCGATCATGGCCGAGATCCGCGCCGGCATGTCCGCCAGCGCCGGCCACGTCACCCTCGTCGAGGACCGTCGCGAGGCGATCCGGCAGGCCGTGCTCGGCGCCGCGCCCGGCGACGTGGTGCTGCTGGCCGGCAAGGGCCACGAGGACACCCAGGAGATCGCCGGCGTGCGGCGGCCGTTCTCCGATGTCGACGAAGCGCGCGCCGCCTTGGCGCTGCGCGACGCGAACCCTGCGCGGGCAACCCGGAGCGCGAACCGGAGCGCGAACGAGCGTGCGAACGAGCGTGCGAACGAGCCTGCGAACGAGAGCGCCGCTGCAGCAGGCGCCGCGCCGATGATGATGACGCTGGCCCAGGCGCAGGCGATGCTGCCCGGCAGCCGGCTGGTCGGCGACGGGAACGTGGCGATCGCGCGCGTGCACAGCGACACGCGCACGTTGCGTCCCGGCGACCTCTTCGTCGCCCTCGCCGGCGAGCGCTTCGACGGCAACGACTACCTGGCGCACGCGCGCGCCAGCGGCGCCGTGGCGGCGCTGGCGCACCAGGGGCGCCTCGCCGGCGCGCCGGGCCTGCCCGGCCTAGAAGTGCCCGACACGCTGATTGCGCTGCAGCAGCTCGCCTCGGCCTGGCGCTCGCGTTTCCCGGCGCTGCCCATCGTCGCCGTCACTGGCAGCAACGGCAAGACGACGGTGACGCAGATGCTCGGCGCGATGCTGAAGGCCGCCTGCGGCGGCGGCGCTGCACTGGCCACGCGCGGCAACCTCAACAACCACATCGGCGTGCCGCTGATGCTGCTCGAGCTGCGGCCGCAGCACCGCATGGCCGCGCTCGAACTGGGCACCAACCATGCCGGCGAGATCGCGCTGCTGGCCGGCCTCGTGCGGCCGACGGTGGCGCTCATCAACAACGCGCAGCGCGAGCACCAGGAGTTCCTCGCCGGCGTCGAGGCGGTGGCGCGCGAGAACGGCAGCGTCATCGCGAGCGTCGCCGCCGCAGGCACCGTGGTGCTGCCGCACGCCGACGCCCATACGCCGCTGTGGCGCGAGATGGCCCGCGCGCGCGGCATCGGCCTCGTCGTCACCTTCGGCTTCGAGCCCGATGCCGACGTGTGGGCGGCCGCCTCCTGGCAGGCAGGCCAGGCGCGCTGGCAGATCGCGCTGCGCACGCCGGCGGGCGTTGCCACCGCGACGCTGCGCCAGCCCGGCCGCCACAACGCGCTCAACGCCGCCGCGGCGGCGGCCTGCGGGGTCGCCGCGGGCGTGCCGCTGGCGGCCATCACCGCAGGCCTGGCCGCCTTCGAGCCGGTGGCCGGGCGCACGCGCGTGCTGCCGCTCGTGCGCCAAGGCGCCGCGGTGACGCTCGTGGACGACAGCTACAACGCCAATCCCGACAGCGTGCGCGCCGCGATCGACCTGCTGGCCGAACTGCCCGGCCCGCGCTGGCTGGTGCTGGGCGACATGGGCGAAGTCGGCGCGCAAGGTCCGCAGTTCCACGCCGAGGTGGGCGCGCACGCGCGCGCGCGCCGCATCGAGCACTGCTGGACGGCCGGCAGCGCCAGCGCCGGCCTGGGCATCGGCCGCCACTTCGCCGGCACCGCCGAACTCGTCGCCGCGCTGGCCGAGGCGCCGGCTGCTGCTTCGGTGCTGGTGAAGGGCTCGCGCTTCATGAAGATGGAAGCCGTCGTGCGCGCGCTCGAAGCGGCGTGGGGCGGCGCGGGCCGTGCCGGCGAAGCAGCGGGGTGAAGCACCGATGCTGCTGAGCCTTTCCGAACTGCTGCTGGCGATGTACCCGCAGGAGCTGAGCTTCCTGCGCGTGTTCCAGTACCTCACCTTCCGCGCCGTGCTGGCGGCGATGACGGCGCTGCTGTTCGGGCTGATCCTCGGGCCGGCGGTCATCCGCCACCTGGTGGCGATGAAGATCGGCCAGCCGATCCGCGAGTACGGCGTCGCCACGCACCTGGGCAAGCGCGGCACGCCGACGATGGGTGGCGTGCTGGTGCTCATCGGCATCGGCGTGGCCACGGTGCTGTGGTTCGACTGGACCAACCGCTTCGTGTGGGTGGTGATGCTGGTGACCTTCGGCTTCGGCGCCATCGGCTGGGTCGACGACTACCGCAAGGTGGTGAAGAAGGATCCCGAGGGCATGCGCTCGCGCGAGAAGTTCTTCTGGCAGGCGCTGATCGGCCTGGTGGCGGCGATCTACCTTGCCTTCAGCGTCGCCGAGACGACCAACGTGCGCGTGTTCGAGCTCTTCATGCGCTGGGTGGGCAGCGGCTTCTCCACCTCGCTGCCCCCGCGCGCCGACCTGCTGGTGCCGTTCATCAAGACGTACAGCTACCCGCTGGGCGTGTGGGGCTTCATCGCGCTGGCGTGGTTCGTCATCGTCGGCGCCAGCAACGCGGTGAACTTCACCGACGGCCTCGACGGGCTGGCGATCATGCCGGTGGTGATGGTGGGCTCGGCGCTCGGCGTCTTCGCCTACGTCACCGGCAACATCAACTTCAGCCGCTACCTGCTGTTCCCGTACATCCCGGGCTCGGGCGAGCTGCTGATCTTCTGCGCCGCGATGGCCGGCGCCGGGCTCGCGTTCCTGTGGTTCAACGCCAACCCCGCGCAGGTGTTCATGGGCGACGTCGGCGCGCTGGCGCTCGGCGGCGCCTTGGGCACCATCGCCGTCATCACGCGCCAGGAGATCCTGCTCGGCATCATGGGCGGCGTCTTCGTCGCCGAGATGCTCTCGGTGATGGTGCAGGTGCTGTGGTTCAAGTACACGCGCCGCCGCTATGGCGAGGGCCGGCGCGTCTTCCTGATGGCGCCGCTGCACCACCACTTCGAGAAGAAGGGCTGGGCCGAGAACCAGGTGGTGGTGCGCTTCTGGATCGTGACGATGCTGCTGTGCCTCATCGGCCTGGCGAGCCTGAAGCTGAGGTAGCGGGCGATGGACCACGACGCCGCCGCGATGCTGCCCGCGCCGCTCACGTCGCCGCCGCTGCCGATGCGGGGCGACACCGTGCTCGTGCTCGGCCTGGGCGAAAGCGGCCTGGCGATGGCGCGCTGGTGCGCCCGCGCCGGGGCGCAGCTGCGCTGGTGGGATTCGCGCGAGCACCCGCCGGGCGCCGAGGCGCTGGCGCGCGAGTGGCCCGCGGCGAAGCGCGCCGGGTTCGCCGCCGACCCGCCGCCGCCAGCGGGCGCTGCCGAGGGCAGCGGCAGCGTGGCGGCGGCGCTCGAAGGCGTGACGCTGGTGCTGAAGAGCCCCGGCCTGGCGCCGTACGACCCGCGCATCGCGCCGCTGACGCAGGAAGCGCGCGCCCGCGGCTTGCCGGTGCTGGGGGAGCTCGACCTCTTCGTGCGCGCGCTGGCGGCGCTGAAGGCCGGGCGCGGCTACGCGCCGCAGCTGCTCGCCGTCACCGGCACCAACGGCAAGACCACGACCACGGCGATGACGGCACTGCTGGTCGAGCGCGCCGGCAAGCGCGTCGGCCTGGCCGGCAACATCGGCCCGACGCTGCTCGATACGCTCGCCCAGGCGATCGCCGCCGAAGCGCTGCCCGACGTGTGGGTGCTCGAACTGTCGAGCTTCCAGCTCGAGGGCGGCGGCACCGGCGTCGCAGGCTTCGAGCCCGACGCCGCCGCGGTGCTCAACGTCACCCAGGACCACCTCGACTGGCATGGCTCGATGGCCGCCTACGCCACGGCGAAAGCGCGCATCTTCGGCCCGGCTGACGGCAAGACGGTGCGGGTGATCAACCGCGACGACCCCCTCGTCGAGGCGATGGCGCAGCCGCCGGCGGCCGCCGCGCCGGATGCCGGCGCACGCGGCCGCGGCAAACCGGGGCCGGGGAAGGCGGCAGCGGCGGCGAAGGCGCGGCCCATCGTGCGCTTCGGCCTCGGCGCGCCGGCGCGCCCGGGCGACTTCGGCCTCGTCGTCGACAACGGCATGGCCTGGCTGGTGCGCGCCCTGCCTGCCGACGAGACGCTCGTGAAGAAGAAGCGCCGGCCGTCGGTGCCTGCGCCGCCCGTGGCGCAGGAAGGCGCCGGGCACGACGAGGAGGAGGGCGCCGCCACGTACGCCGCTCGAGCCGATGACGGCGACGACACGGAACTGCATCTGCAGCGCCTGATGCCCGCCGACGCGCTGCGCGTGCGCGGCCGCCACAACGCCGCCAACGCGCTGGCTGCGCTGGCGCTGGCCACCGCCATCGGCTGCCCGTTGCACCTGCTGCTGCACGGGCTGCGCGAATACGCCGGCGAGCCGCACCGCGTGCAGTGGGTGGCCAGCGTCGGCGACGTCGAGGCCTACGACGACAGCAAGGGCACCAACGTCGGCGCCACCGTCGCCGCGCTGGTCGGGCTCGGGGCCGACAAGGCGCCGGCGCGGCTGGCGGTCATCCTCGGCGGCGACGGCAAGGGGCAGGACTTCTCGCCGCTGGCCGCCCCGGTGGCCAGGCACGCGCGCGCCGTGGCGACCCTCGGGCGCGACGCCGCGGCCATCGAAGCGGCGCTGGCCGAGAGCGCCGCCGCGGCCGGCGTTCCCGTCGTGCGGCATGAGTCGCTCGAGGCCGCGACGCGCTGGTGCTTCGCGCAGGCGCGCGCCGGCGACGCGGTGCTGCTGTCGCCGGCCTGCGCCAGCCTGGACATGTTCCGCAACTACGGCCACCGCGCCGAGGTCTTCGTGCAGGCGGTGCAGGCCCTCGCGCACGAAAGGGGAGCGGTGTGAGGCGGCTCACCGGCGCCTTTGCTGCGGTGCTGCAGCGCACGCGGGTCGGGCTGGCCGCCGCCACCACCGGCTTGCGTGCCGGCGTTGCCGCGGCCGGCTTCGGTGCCGGCGCCGCCGCCGCCAGCCTGCCCGTGCGCGACCAGGTGCACATCGGCGGCGACCGGCCGGTGCGCCTGTTCGCCTTCGACCGCGGCCTGGTCGCCGTGGCGCTGGCACTGCTCGCGCTCGGCCTCGTGATGGTCTACTCGGCCACCGTCGCGCTGCCCGACAACCCGAAGTTCAAGGGCTACACGGCCACGTTCTTCCTGGCGCGGCACCTGCTGGCGCTGGGCCTGGGTCTGGTGGCGGCGCTGGTGGCGCTGCAGATGCCGGTCAAGACCTGGGAGAAGGCGGCGCCCTGGATCTTCGTGGCGGCGCTGGTGCTGCTGGTCGCGGTGCTGATCCCGGGCATCGGCAAGGTCGTCAACAACTCGCGCCGCTGGATCCCGCTGGGGGTGATGAACTTCCAGCCGAGCGAGCTCGCCAAGCTGGCGATGGCGATGTACGCCGCCAGCTACATGGTGCGCAAGATGGAGCTGAAGGAGGACTTCGTGAAGGCGGTGTGGCCGATGGCGGTGGCGCTCGGCTTCACCGGCGCGCTGCTGCTGCGCCAGCCCGACATGGGCGCCTTCATGGTGGTGGCCGTCATCTCGATGGGCATCCTGTTCCTGGGCGGCGTCAACGGGCGCATGTTCCTGCTCTCGTGCGCGGTGCTCGTCGCCACGTTCGTGCTTGTCATCGTCTTCAGCCCCGAGAAGCGCGAGCGCATCTTCGCCTACCTCGAACCGTGGGACCCGGCCTATGCGCAGGGCAAGGCCTACCAGCTGACGCACTCGCTGATCGCCTTCGGCCGCGGCGAGGTCTTCGGCCAGGGGCTGGGCGACTCGGTCGAGAAGCTGCACTACCTGCCCGAGGCGCACACCGATTTCCTGCTCGCCGTGATCGGCGAGGAGCTCGGCTTCGTCGGCGTCGCCACGGTCATCGTGCTCTTCTTCTGGCTGACGCGGCGCATCTTCGTCATCGGCCGCCAGGCGGTGGCGCTGGACCGCGTCTTCGCCGGGTTGATGGTGCAGGGCATCGGCGTGTGGTTCGGCTTCCAGGCCTTCATCAACATGGGCGTCAACCTCGGCGTGCTGCCGACCAAGGGCCTGACGCTGCCGCTGATGAGCTACGGCGGCTCGGCGATCCTGATGAACGCGGTGGCGCTGGCGCTGGTGCTGCGGGTGGACATCGAGTCGCGCGCCCTGATGCGCGGAGGCTCGGCGTGATGCCGCACCTCGTCGTCATGGCCGCGGGCACCGGCGGGCACGTGATGCCCGGCCTCGCCGTGGCGCGCGAGATGCAGGGGCGCGGCTGGACGGTGAGCTGGCTCGGCACCACGCACGGCCTGGAGAACCGCCTCGTGCCACCGGAGCACCGGCCCGGTGGCATCGCGATGGACCGCCTCGCCTTCAGCGGCCTGCGCGGCAAGGGCCTCGTGCACGCGCTCACCGGCGGCCTGCGGCTGCTGAAGGCGATGTGGGACAGCCTGGCCATCCTGCGCCGGCGCGGCGCCGACGCCGTGCTCGGCATGGGCGGCTACGTCTGCTTTCCCGGCGGGCTGGTGGCGTCGCTGCTGAACAAGCCGCTGGTGCTGGTCAACGCCGATGCGGCGTTGCTGCTGTCGAACAGGTCGCTGCTGCCGCTGGCCGACGCGGTGGCCTTCGGCTTCGCGGGCGACGCGGTGCAGCGGGCGCGCCGCGGCGTCGTCACCGGCAATCCGGTGCGCGCCGAGATCGAGGCCCTGCCTGCACCACAAGAGCGTTATGCCGGCCGCAGCGGGCCGCTGGCGCTGCTGGCGGTCGGCGGCAGCCTGGGCGCGCAGGTGTTGAACGAGACGCTGCCGGCGGCGCTGGCGGCGATGCGGCCCGAGGAACGGCCCGGCGTCGTGCACCAGGCCGGCAGCGCACACGCCGACGCCGTGCGCCAGGCGTACCAGCGCGCCGGCATCGCCGCCGAGGTGCTGCCCTTCATCGACGACATGCCTGCGCGCCTGGCCGCGTGCGACGTGATGCTGTGCCGCGCCGGCGCCATCACCGTCAGCGAACTCACCGCCGCCGGCGTGCCGGCGATCCTGGTGCCGCTGGTGCTGAGCACGACCTCGCACCAGCGCGACAACGCGCAGTGGCTGGCCGGCCAGGCGGCGGCGATCCACCTGCCGCAGGCCGAACTCACCCCGCAGCGGCTGGCCGAGCTGCTGCGCTCGCTCGACCGCGAGCGCCTGCTCGCGATGGCCACGAAGGCGCGCTCGCTCGCCCGGCCGCGTGCCGCGGCGCGCGTGGCCGACGAGATCGAGCGGCTCGTCGCCAGGAAGCACGGCGCATGAAGCACGCCGTCAGGCACATCCACTTCGTCGGCGTCGGCGGCGCCGGGATGAGCGCCATCGCCGAGATCCTGCACGCGCAGGGCTACCGCGTCTCCGGTTCCGACGCCGCCGAAGGCGAGGCGACGCGCCGGCTCGCCTCGCTGGGCGTGCGCGTCTTCATCGGCCACGCGGCGGCGCAGATCGAAGGGGCGCAGGCGGTGGTGACCTCCACCGCGGTGAAGGCCGACAACCCCGAAGTGCTGGCCGCGCGCGCCGCGCGCGTGCCGGTGGTGGCGCGCGCGGTGCTGCTGGCCGAGCTGATGCGGCTGAAGCAGGGCATCGCGGTGGCCGGCACGCACGGCAAGACGACGACGACGTCGCTGGTGGCCAGCGTGCTCGCCGAAGCCGGCGAGGACCCCACCTTCGTCATCGGCGGCAAGCTCGCCAGCGCCGGCGCCAACGCGCGCCTGGGGCGAGGCGAGTGCATCGTCGTCGAAGCCGACGAGAGCGATGCCAGCTTCCTGGTGCTGAACCCGGTGATCGCGGTGGTCACCAACATCGACGCCGACCACATGGAGACCTACGGCCACGACGTCGGCCGGTTGCGCGGTGCCTTCGCCGACTTCCTGCACCGGCTGCCCTTCTACGGCCGCGCCGTGCTGTGCAGCGACGACCCCGGCGTGCGTGCCATCGTCCCGGCGATCGAGCGGCCGCTGCTCAGCTACGGCCTGGCCGAGTCCGCCGATCCGGCGCGGCCCGACGCCGGCCCGCCCGACATCCGCGCCGTCGACGTGCAGGCGGTGCCCGGCGGCCGCATGCGTTTCACCGCGCGCCGCCGCGGCCTGCCCGACCTGCCGGTGACGCTGAACCTCGCCGGCGAGCACAACGTACGCAACGCGCTGGCCGCCATCGGCGTGGCGGCCGAGCTCGGTCTGCCTGACGAGCCCGTGCAGCGCGCGCTGGCCGCGTTCGCCGGCGTCGGCCGCCGCTTCCAGCGCCTGGGCGAGCTGCGCGCCACCGGCGGTGGCCGCTTCACGCTCGTCGACGACTACGGCCACCACCCGGTCGAGATGGCCGCGGTGCTCGCCGCGGCGCGCGGCGCGTTCCCGGGGCGGCGGCTGGTGCTCGCCTTCCAGCCGCACCGCTACACGCGCACGCGCGACTGCTTCGCCGACTTCGTGGCCGTGCTGGCGCGCTTCGACGCCGTGCTGCTGACCGATGTCTATGCCGCCGGGGAAGCGCCGCTGCCCGGCGCCGACGGCCGCGCGCTGGCCGCGGCACTGGCTGCGGCCGGCAAGACCTGCACGTTCGTCGCCGACGTGGCCGCGCTGCCCGACGCGCTCGTCGCGGCGGCGCGCGCCGGTGACGTCGTCATCACGATGGGCGCCGGCTCGATCGGCAACGTGCCGGCGCGCTTGCAGGCGATGGCCCAGGAGATGGCCCGATGAGCGCGCCGGCGCCCTCGGCCCCGCCGGCGGCCGTGCCCGCGGCGGCGCCGGCCGACGTGCGGCCGCTCGGCAAGGTCGCCGTGCTGCTGGGCGGCACGAGCGCCGAGCGCGAGGTGTCGCTGATGAGCGGCAACGGCGTGCTGGCCGCGCTGCGCTCGCAAGGCGTCGACGCGCACCCCTTCGACCCCGCCGGGCGCGATCTCGGCGAACTGACGCGCGAAGGCTTCTCGCGCGCCTTCATCGCGCTGCACGGCCGCCACGGCGAAGACGGCACCGTGCAGGGTGCGCTCGAACTGCTCGGCATCCCCTACACCGGCAGCGGCGTGATGGCCAGCGCCATCGCGCTGGACAAGGTGATGACCAAGCGCGTCTGGCTCGCCGAGGGCCTGCCCACTCCGCGCTGGGCGGTGCTCGAAGCCGGCCGCCAGAGCCGCAGCGACCTGCGCGCCGTGCCCGACCGCCTCGGCCTGCCGCTCATCGTCAAGCCGCCGCGCGAGGGCAGCTCGATCGGGGTCACCAAGGTGCTCGGCTACTCGCAGATGCAGGACGCGGTGTCGCTGGCCGCCCGCTTCGACCCCGACGTGCTGTGCGAGGAGTTCATCGACGGCAGCGAGCTGACCTGCGCCGTCATCGGCGAAGGAAGCGCGGCGCGCGCGCTGCCGGTGGTGCGCATCGAGGCGCCCGCAGGCAACTACGACTACGAGCACAAGTACTTCAGCGAGGACACCGGCTACCGCTGCCCGGCCGGGCTCTCGGCGGCCGACGAGGCCGAAGTGCAGCGGCTGACGCTGGCCGCCTACCGCACGCTGGGCTGCCGCGGCTGGGGGCGCGCCGACCTGATGCAACGGGCCAGCGACGGCCGCCTGTTCCTGCTCGAGATGAACACCAGCCCCGGCATGACCGGCCACTCGCTGGTGCCGATGGCCGCGCGCGCAGCCGGCATCTCCTACGAGGCGCTGTGCCTCGAGCTGCTGCGTAGCGCGGCGCTGGACAGCACGCCGCCGCCGGCGGCTGCGCCGGCGCCCGGTGCTGCCTGAGGAGGCCGCGAAACGATGGCTCGCCTCGACCGCCCCCGCCGCCCCGCCGCTGCAGCCGCGCATGCGCCGGTGCACCTGCCCGGCGACGTGCGGCTGATGAACGCCGCCACGGCCTTCATCGTCACCGGCGTCGCGGTGGCGTTGCTCGTCTCGGGCGTGCTGTGGCTGACTCGCGCGGCCACCTTCACGCTGCGCGCCATCGAAGTGCAGGGCGTGCTGACGCGCGGCCAGTTGCCCACGCTGCGCACGCACGCGCTGCCCGAGCTCGCCGGCAACTTCTTCAGCATCGACCTGCACGAAGCGCAGAAGGCGTTCGAGTCGGTGCCCTGGGTGCGGCGCGCGGTGGTGCGGCGCGTCTGGCCCGACCGCCTCGTCGTGCAGCTCGAGGAGCACGAGGCGCGCGCCCTGTTCGAGACGGCCGAGGGCGGCGGCGACAGCGGCTTCACCCGCCTCGTCAACAGCTTCGGCGAAGTGTTCGACGCCAACCTCGGCGATGTCGAAGACGAGGGGCTGCCGCTGTTCAGCGGCCCCGAAGGCCATGCCGCCGAGATGCTGGCGCTGTGGCAGCGGCTGCAGGAAAGCTTCGGCGCGCGCGGCCAGCGCATCGAGCGGCTGGCGCTTTCCGGGCGCGGCTCGTGGCGCGCCGAGCTCGGCAAGGGCGTCGTCGTCGAGATGGGCCGCGGCAGCGAGGCCGAGGTGGTGGACCGCACCGAACGGTTCCTGCGCACGGTGGGCCAGCTGACGGCGCGCTACCGGCAGCCGCTCGTCTTCGCCGACCTGCGCCATGCCGACGGTTATGCGCTCAGGCTGCGCGGCGTGAGCACGACGGCCGCGGCGAGCGCGCCCGGGGCGAAGTGAGAACACCACAAGGGCAACGCGGCATGGCCAAGGAATACAAGGACATGGTCTTCGGGCTGGACATCGGCACCCACAAGGTGATGGTGGTCGCCGCCGAAGTGGTGCCCGACGGGGCCGGCGGCGGCGAGCTGCGCCTGGCCGGCATGGGCGTCGCGCCCACCTCGGGCCTGAAGCGCGGCGTCGTCGTGAACATCGACGCCACGGTGCAGAGCATCCAGGCGGCGCTGAAGGAAGCCGAGATGATGGCCGCGTGCAAGGTGGGCGCGGTCCTCACCGGCATCACCGGCAGCCACATCCGCGGCATCAACAGCACGGGCATGGTGATCGTGCGCGACAACCGCGAGGTCTCGCCGGTGGACGTGGCGCGCGTCGTCGAGACCGCCAAGGCGATCAACATCCCCAACGACCAGC
>JAEUPF010000043.1 GCA_016790425.1 Rubrivivax sp. | reverse complement strand
ATCGCCTTGGCCTTGCCCACCGCGCGCGGCAGCCGCTGCGTGCCGCCGGCGCCGGGCACGATGCCGATCTTGATCTCGGGCTGGCCGAACTTCGCCGTGTCGGCGGCGATGATGAAGTCGCACATCATCGCCAGCTCGCAGCCGCCGCCGAGCGCGAAGCCGGCCACCGCCCCGATCACCGGCTTGCGGATGCGGCGGATCGTCTCCCAGTTGCGCGTGATGAACGGCTCGGCCAGCGCCTCGGCGTAGCTCTTCTTCGCCATCGCCGCGATGTCGGCGCCGGCGGCGAAGGCACGCTCGTTGCCGGTGATGACGATGCAGCCGATGCCTGCGTCGGCGTCGGCGGCGAGCAGCGCGGCGCCCAGTTCGTCCATCAGTTCGCTGTTCAGCGCATTGAGCTGCTTGGGCCGGTTCAGCCGCATGAGCATCGTGCGCCGCGCACCGTCGCCGCGCCGCTCGACGAGCACCAGGGGTTCGTTCATCGTCGTTTCCTCCACCCAGGATGAATGCGGCAAATTATCTTCGCGCCGCTGCTGCCACGATGCTTTGGAATGGCGGCGGGCGTAAGCTCACGGCCGACTCGCGTTCACCCTGCCCGCCGCGCCGACCATGCCGAGCATCTACCGCAAGACCGCCAAGGGTCTGGCCGAGATCGAGACGCGCGTGTACCGGCTGGCGCCGCGGCTGCGCAGCGTGCTCATCATGATCGACGGCAAGCGCAGCGACGACGATCTGGCGCAGATCGTGCCGCAGGCGGCCGAGGCCGTGGCGGCGCTGGTCAAGGAGGGTTTCGCCGAGGAGTTCGTGCGCCTGGCCGGCGTCCCCGCCGCCGCGCCTGCCGCCGCCGCAGCGGCCCCCGAGCGCACGATCATCCGGCCGCCGCAGCCCAGCTTCGAGGCGATGCGCCGCGACCTGCTGCGCGCCTTCAACGACCGTCTCGGCCCGGCCGGCGAAGGCATGGCGATGAAGCTGGAAGCGGCGCGCAACGAGACCGAGTTCCGGGCCCTGCTCCCGGCGGCGGTGCAGCTCGTGCTGACGCTGCAGGGGCGTGACGCGGCCGAAGCGTTCACGGCACGCATCAACGCCTGGTGAGTGCCGGCGGCGCTCGGCCGCGCTCGGCCTGCTGCGGCGCGCGCTGCAGCTGCAGATCGACCCAGGTCTCGTCGTCCTGGCGGATGACGATGCGCACCGGCAGGTTCTGCAGCGTCGGCGCCACCCAGAACTCGGCGGCGAGGTCGCCGCCGCCGCTGCCGGCACCCTGCGGCGCGCGTCGCGGACGGACGTGCACGGTGTCGAGCTCGCCCATCGGCGTGTACAGGCGCTCCTCGCCGACGACCTCGTAGATCCAGTCCTGCACGTGCCGCGGCAGCGCCAGCGGCAGCTCGATCGCCTGCCCGACGCGCAGGCGTTCGGGCTGCGTCGTGAACAACCACGTCATCTGCACGAACTGGCTGGCGCTGTCCTGCACGCCGGGCGGCCGCGGCACGCGCTTGCCCGAGGGCAGCACGATGGCGTCGGCATCCAGCGCAATGGCCAGCCGGCGCGGCGCCCGCAGCACGACCTGCGTCGTCTCGTCGTAGCGGCGCGGCGCCAGGCCGGCGGCCGTGACGAGGCCATCGCTTTGCAGCTCGCGCGTGACCAGCGGCGCGAACGGCGGACCGATGCTCACTTCGAGCGCGACCTGGTAGCGCTCGCCGTCCAGGCGCCACTCGACGCGTGCCTGCCCTTCCACGGGACCGCGATAGTTGCCGGTGAGCGTGTACGACAGGCGCGTCGAAGGCGGCCAGGCGAAGCCGGTCGCCGCGCCGGCCGCCTCTGGCGCCGCAGCGGCATCGCGCGGCAAAGGCCATGCGGCGGGCAGCGGGTCCAGCGCTGCGGTGGACAGCCCCGGCGCGAGCGCACTCGGGACCGGCTCGGTGGGCAGCGGCAGCGGCGTTTCAGTCTCGGCGAGCCCGGCCAGCCCGGCCAGCCCCTCCACGCCCGAGGCCGCTGCGGCCACCGGTGCGATCGCCCGCAGCCGGCGCACGGGCGGCGGCGGCGCGGCCACCGGCAGCGGCTGCGCCGGCTTCAGCTCGCGCACGAAGGCCACCTCGATGCGCGCCGATGCTGCTGCGTTGTCGCCGTCGCCGAGCCCGAAGCGGTCGCCCGCCGGCCACCACGCGGCCACCAGCGCATGCAGGGCCAGCACCGGCAGCACGAGCAGCCACGGGCCGCTGCCGTGGCCGCTGCCGTGGCCGCTCGCCGTCGTCTTGCCGGCCACGAGCAGCTCCGCGGCAGCCCGAGCCCCGTGGCCTGCGCCCGTGCCTCAGGACTTGCGGGAAGCCTGCGCCAGCAGCTTCTCGAGCATCTCGGCCGGGATGGCACCGGGCTTGCGCGTGCCGTCCTCGAACACCAGCGCCGGCGTGCCGTTGATGCGGTGCTTGCGTCCGAACTCGAGGTTGCGCTCGACGCCGGCGAAGTCGCACTGGCCCTTCGGCGCCTCGGGCGCCACGCCGTCGAGCATCCACGAGCGCCAGGCCCTGGCACCGTCCTTGGCGCACCAGATGGCGCGCGACTTGACGGTCGAGTCCGGGCCGAGAATGGGCATCAGGAACGTGTAGACGGTGAGGTCCTTCACCGAAGCCAGGTCGCGCTCGAAGCGCTTGCAGTAGCCGCAGTTCGGATCGACGAACACCGCCAGCTTGCGCGTGCCGCTGCCCTGCTTGATGACGATGGCGTCCTTCAGCGGCAACTGCGCGAAGTCGATCGCCAGCAGCTTCTCCATGCGCTGCTCGGTGAGGTCGGTGCGGGTGCGCGTCTCGATGATCGAGCCGTTGACGACGATGTGGTCGCCGCTGGCGTCGGCATAGAGCAGCTCGGTGCCGCCGTAGCGCACTTCGTACAGGCCGGCGATGGGCGCCGGCCGTATTTCGTCGATCGGCGGCATGCGCGGGATGCGCTCGGCCAGCGCCTTGCGGATGGCGGCCTGCACGGCGGCATCGACCGCGGTCCCGGGCGCGCCGGGCGCGGCAGAGGTTGCCGTCGGCGCGGCGGCGGCGCCCGGCTTGTCCTGCGCGTCCGATGCGCCGCTGCAGGCGAGCACCGTGAAAGCGGCCAAGGCGAGGGCAAGGGGGAAGCGCGGCGCGATCATGGGATGGGAATCCTCAGGGCGGCCGGAGGCCGCGAAGCGAAGGGGCGCCGGCAGGCGTGCCGGCACCGAACGACAGCGATTGTCCGCCGCTCTCAGCGTCCGAGTGCGGCGCGGGTCAACGCGCGCTTCAACGGCGGCAAGTGGTTCACGAGGCCGAGGCCGCGGTTGCGCAGCGCCTTCAGCCACGGCGAGGGGTGGGCAAAGAGCTGCAGGAGGCCGTCGGTGACGGTGCCCATCGCCAGCGTGTCTGCGGCGCGTTCGCGCGCATGCCGCGCCAGCAGCCGCGGGTCGGAAAGCGGCCGCCACGGCTCGCGCTCGGCGAGCACGCGCGCCAGGCCGGCGATGTCTGCCAGGCCCAGGTTCAGGCCCTGGCCAGCCAGCGGATGGACCACGTGCGCGGCATCACCCACGAGCACCCAGCCGGGACCGAAGAGCGGCTCGGCCCGGCCGAGCGCCAACGGCCAGGCCGCGCGCACGCTCGCCAGCTTCAGTTCGCCCGCAGCGCCCGCGGTGGCCTGCATCAACTCGGCTTCGAAAGCGGCATCGCCCATCGCCAGCAGCACCTCGGCGCGCTCGTCGGGCAGCGACCAGACGAGCGCCAGGCCATGGTCGGGCTGCGGCTGGTCCATCGGCAACAGCGCCAGCACATCGGGCGAGCGAAACCACTGCCGCGCCAGCCCGGCGTGCGGCCGGCTCGTCACCAGGCGCGCGGCGATGGCCCGCTGGCCGTAGGCGTGCCGCGGCATGCGGGCGCCGAAGGCGGCGCGCGTGGCCGAATCCTTGCCTTCGGCCAGCACCGTCAGCGCCGCCGGCACGGCACGCTCGACGCTGCGCACGTGCGGCGCGAAACGCACCGCCTCGCGCAGGGCGTCGTCGAGGGCGGCGGCGTCGACGATCCAGGCCAGCTCGGCAGCGGCTGCGGTCCAGGCCGAGAACTCGAGCACCGCCGCGGCGTCGTCGCCTTCGATGCGCATGTCCTGCACCGGCGTGCGCGCCGCGGCGGGAATCGCCTCCCAGACCTTGAAGGACGACAGCAGCCGCACCGAGGCGCGGTTCAGCGCGTAGGCGCGGATGTCGGGCGCGGCCGGCCTGGCCGTCTTGTCCAGCGACCCGAGCAGCGCCACCGAGTGCCCTTGCCGGGCCAGCGCCAGCGCCGCGGCCAGGCCGACCGCACCGCTGCCGCGCACCAGGATGTCGGTGGCCGCGCTGTCGACGCGGCCCTCGCCGGGGTTGCCCATGCCCAGGCATTCTAGGGAGCGGCCCGACGAGGTGCGGCCCGCCGCCGCCGCCGCCGCCGCCGCGGCCGCCGCCGCCGCTACCGCTGCAGCCGCGGGCACAATGCCGCGCCCCGCCGGCCTCGTTCGCCGCCCTCCCCTGGAGCCAAGCCTTTGTCCGACCTCCCCTGCCGCATCGCCAGCCTGCATGTCCATCCGGTCAAATCGTTCGCCGGCGTCGCCGTGCGCGAGGCGCTGCTCATCGAGACCGGCCTGGAGTTCGACCGCGCCTGGATGGTGGTGGACGACCGCGGCGAGATGCTGACGCAGCGCGAGCACGGCCGCATGGCCCTGGTGCAGCCGCGCCTGCGCGCCGACGACCTGGTGCTGCGGGCGCCGGGCATGCTGGCGCTGCACCTGCGGCTGGACGCGGTGGAGGAAGCGACCACGGCGCGCGTGTGGAACGACACCGTGAAGGCCTACGACATGGGCGCGCTCGCCGGCCAGTGGGTGAGCGATTTCCTCGGCCTGCCGAAGCTGCGCATCGTGCGCTTCGACCCCGAGCACAAGCGCCCGGCCGACCGCCAATGGACCGGCGACGTCGACGCCGAGTGCGCCTTCGCCGATGCCTTCCCGTTCCTCGTCGTCGGTGCGGCGTCGCTGGCCGACCTCAACGAGCGCCTGGCAGCGCGCGGTGCGGCCGCGGTGGGCATCGAGCGCTTCCGCCCCAACATCGTCCTCGAAGGCCTCGCCGCCTTCGAGGAAGACCACATCGACGAGCTCACCATCGACACCGAGGAAGGCCCGGTGCGCCTGCGCCTGGTGAAGCCGTGCGTGCGCTGCACCGTGCCCGACGTCGACCCCGCCACCGGCGAGCGCGGCACCGCGGTGGGCGACACGCTGGCCGGCTTCCGCGCCGACGCGCGCATGGGCGGCGGCCTCACCTTCGGCATGAACGCGATCCCGCTGGAGGGCATCGAGCGCGTGCTGCGCGTCGGGCAGGAAGTACGCGCCAGCGTGCGCTTCTAGCGGCGCGCGGCGCCGCCGCCGCACTGCGCCGCCGCAAGGGGCGGGCGCGCTCTGGGACAATCGCCCGTTTCCTCTCGCGCACCTGTTGCGCACGAAGCGTCCATGAGCCTCAAATGCGGCATCGTCGGCCTGCCCAACGTGGGCAAGTCGACGCTGTTCAACGCCCTCACCAAGGCCGGCATCGCGGCCGAGAACTACCCGTTCTGCACGATCGAGCCCAACGTGGGCGTCGTCGAGCTACCCGACCCGCGGCTGGCGAAGCTGGCAGCGCTGGTGAAGCCCGAGCGCGTGCTGCCGGCGATCGTCGAGTTCGTCGACATCGCCGGCCTCGTCGCCGGCGCCAGCCAGGGCGAGGGCCTGGGCAACCAGTTCCTCAGCCACATCCGCGAGACCGACGCCATCGTCAATGTCGTGCGCTGCTTCGAGGACGACAACGTCATCCACGTGGCCGGCAAGGTGGACCCGGTCGCCGACATCGAAGTCATCCAGACCGAGCTGTGCCTGGCGGACATGGCCACGGTGGAGAAGAGCCTGGCGCGCTGGACCAAGCAGGCCCGGGCCGGCGGCGACAAGGAAGCGCAGCGCCTGGTGGACGTGCTGAAGAAGTGCGAGGCGGCGCTCAACGACACCAGGCCGGTGCGCAGCATCGCGTTCAGCAAGGAGGAGCTCGCCGTGCTGAAGCCGCTGTGCCTCATCACCGCCAAGCCGGCGATGTTCGTGGGCAACGTGGCCGAGGACGGCTTCACCGGCAACCCGCTCCTGCAGCGGCTCGAGGAGTACGCCGCCGCGCAAGGCGCACCGGTGGTCGCCATCTGCGCCAAGGTCGAGGCCGAGCTGGCCGACATGGGTGACGACGACCGCGCCCTCTTCCTGGCCGAGATGGGGCAGAGCGAACCGGGGTTGAACCGGCTCATCCGCGCCGCGTTCAGGCTGCTGGGTCTGCAGACTTACTTCACCGCGGGGCCGAAGGAAGTGCGGGCCTGGACCATCCACGCCGGCGACACCGCGCCGCAGGCGGCCGGCGTCATCCACACCGACTTCGAGCGGGGATTCATCCGCGCCCAGACGATCGCCTACGACGACTACATCGGCTGCGGCGGCGAGCAGGGCGCCAAGGACGCAGGGCGCATGCGCGCCGAGGGCAAGGACTACGTCGTCAAGGATGGCGACGTCATGAACTTCCTCTTCAACGTCTAGAGGCGGTCATGGCCGAGAGGAAGCGGGCGCCGGGCGCGCCTGCGGTTCCTGCCCCTGCGGCGCCTGCCGGGCCCGCCGTGCCTGCCGTGGCCACGCCGTCTTCGTCCGCGCGCGCGCACGCGGCGCGGCGCGCGGCGGCGCAGGCCGCGGTTGCCGCCGTCGCCTACGCCGCCGTGGGCTGGGTGGCGCTGATGCTCGCCGGGCCGCCGGGGTATGCAGCACCGCTGTATCCGCCGGCCGGCATCGCGCTCGCCGCCGCGCTCGCCTGGGGCCGGCCGGGGCTGCTGGGCGGGCTCATCGGCGCGTTCGCCGTCAATGCGAGCCTCGGCTGGCTGCGCGGGCAGACGGGGCTCGCGCTGCTCGGGCTGCCGCTCGTCATCGCCTGCGGCGCGGCGGCGCAGGCCGGCATCGGCGCCTGGCTGGTGCACCGCTTCGTCGGCCGGCCACTTCTGCTCAACGAGCCACGTCACATCGCCTTGGCCGGCGCGCTGGGCGCGGGCATCGCCTGCCTCGCCAGCGCCAGTGTCGCCACGCTGGCGCTGGCCATCACCGGCGCCGTGCAGGGTCCGGCGCTTTTCAACAACTGGCTCACCTGGTGGACCGGCGACACGCTGGGGGCGCTGATCGCCACGCCGGTGACGCTGGCCTTCATCGGCCGCCCGGCCGCCGCCTGGCGGCCGCGCCGGCGAAGCCTGGCGGTGCCGCTGCTGGCCGCCCTGGCACTGCTGGCCGGCGCGATGTGGGCCATTGCCGAGCGCGACCGCCAGCACGCGCGGGCGACCTTCGAGCGCGAAGCCGATCGTCTGGCCGGCGCGGTACAGCAGCGCCTGCAGCTGCCGGTGCATGCCCTGCGCACGCTGGTGGCGGCGGTGCGCGCCAGCGGCCAGGCCGATGCCCCGACGCTGCGCGCGGCGGCCGCTTCCTGGCTGGAACCGGGCTCGCCGCTGCAGGCGATGGGCTACAGCGAGCGCGTGGCCGCTGCCGACATCGCCGCGTTCGAGGCGGCCGCGCGCGCCGAGGGGATGCCGCAGTTCCGCGTCCACCACCGCGACGGCGGCCGGGCGCTGGCCGCCGACGGCGAAGCGCTGGTGCTGCGCCGCATCGAGCCGCTGGCCGGCAACGCCGAGGCGCTGGGTGTCAATTCGCTGTCGATCCCGGCCGCTCGCGCCGCGATCGAGGCGACGCGCCAGAGCGGCCGGATCGCCGCCACGGCCGGCTTCCGCCTGACCCAGTTGCGGCATGACGAGACCGGCGTCGTGCTGTATCAGGCGCTGCGCGAGCCCGGGTCCGAGTCCGATGGCGCGCGGCCCGCCCCGGCCGGCAGCAGCGCGTTGCGCGGCGTGCTCTTCGTGGCCTTTCGCACCGAGGCGCTGCTGGCGGCCGCCGGGCCGCTCTCGGCGGCCGGCGTCGCCTGGTGCCTGATCGATGCCGCGCCCGGCGCGGCGCGGCCGCTGCTGGCTGGCGGCGGCAGCTGCGCCGCTGCCGCCGCCGCTTCAGAAGGCCGCGCCGGCCCTTCGGAGCCCGCGGCAACGCCATGGGTCGCGCGCACCGTGCAGCTCGCCGACCGCCGCCTCGAACTGCGGCTCGTGCGCCTGCCCGAGTCGGGCGCCGGCGAGCCGAGCGTGCATTGGCTGCTCACGGTGGCCGCCTTCGCCGCGGCAGCGATGCTCGGCGCCTGGCTGCTGACGGTCACCGGCCAGGCGCTGCGCACGCAGCGCGCCGTGGACGCGGCGACGGCCGACCTGCGCCGCGAGGTGGCCGAGCGCCGCGTCGCCGAGCAGGAGCGCGCGGGCAGCGAGGCCCGGCTGCGCAGCATCCTGGACAACGCGCCGCTGGGCATCGCCTTCCTCGACCCGCACGGCAAGCTGCTGCACGCCAATCCGCATCTGTTCGAGATGCTCCGGCAGCGGCCCGAGAAGCTGCTGTCGCAGACAGTGGCCAGCGTCACCGTCGCCGAAGACCTGCCGGGGCTGGTGCGCGACCACCACGACCTGCTGGCCGGCCGCGTCGAGGTGGTGCGGCGGCAGATCCGCTTCGCGCGCGGCGACGGCGAAACACTGACGGCGCGCATGGCCTGCACCGCGCTGCGCGAGCCCGACAGCCAGCGCGTGCGGCACATGGTGGCGGTGATCGAGGACCTGAGCGAGCACCTGCGGCTCGAGCAGACCGAGCGCGCCCGCCAGCGCGCCGAAGCCGCCAGCCGCGCCAAGAGCGAGTTCGTCTCGCGCATGAGCCACGAACTGCGCACGCCGCTGAACGCGATGCTCGGCTTCGCGCAGCTGCTGGGGCTCGACCGCGAACCGGCGCTGCCCGAGCACCAGCGCAACTGGGTGCAGCAGATCCAGCGCGCCGGCTGGCACCTGCTGGAGCTGGTCAACGACACGCTCGACCTGGCGCGCATCGAGTCCGGCGCCGTGCAGCTTCACACGGGGCCGGTGGACCTGCCGGCGCTGGTGTCGGCGTGCGTCGACCTCGTCAGCGCCGCTGCCACGGCGCGCGGCATCGACGTGCGCCTGGATCTGCCCGCCACGCTGCCGCCGGTGGCCGCCGACGCGACGCGGCTCAAGCAGGTGGTGACCAACCTGCTGTCCAACGCCGTCAAGTACAACCGCGACAAGGGCCGCGTCGTCGTGCGCGGGGCCACCGCCGCGGCCGGCGACGGGCCGCCGCGGCTGACGCTCGAAGTGGCCGATACCGGCCTGGGCATGACGCCCTCGCAACTGCAGCGCCTGTTCGAGCCGTACAACCGCCTCGGCCGCGAAGGCAGCGGCGTCGAGGGCACCGGCATCGGCCTGGTGATCGCGCGCCGGTTGACCGAGATGATGGGCGGGACCCTGCAGGCACAAAGCCGCTCGGGGAGCGGGTCGACCTTCTCGCTCGGCCTGCCGCTGGCGGCCGTGCCCGCTTCGGCCCAGGAGCCGCCGCCGACGACTTCGCCCGCGCCCTACCGCCAGCGCACCGTGCTGTACGTCGAAGACAACGAGACCAACGTCGAAGTGATGCGCGGCATCCTGCTGCAGCGGCCGCAGGTCCACCTGGAAGTGGCCGCGCTCGGGCTGGACGGGCTGGCCGCCGCGCGCCGCCTGCACCCGGACCTGATCCTGCTGGACATGCAGCTTCCGGACATCCCCGGCCCCGAGTTGCTGCGCCACCTGATGGACGACGACGAGACGGCGGCGATCCCGGTCATCGTCGTCTCCGCCGACGCGACGCCGGCGCGCATCGAGCAGGCCCTGACCCTCGGCGCGGCGCACTACGTCACCAAGCCGGTGGCGCTGGCGCCGTTCCTGCAGGTGCTCGACGAAGTGCTCGACGCGATGGACACCCGCTTCGGATAATGTGAGCGAGCGCAAACTTTTAGAATGCGCCCTCTCTGCATGAGACTCTGGTGCCTGTCAGCACTCTCGAGCCAGGAGTGCTAATATTGTCGGAACCGGTCAGCCGACGAGGAATCTCAACCCGCATGAACACCGCCACCGCTGCTGCTGCCAACCATGCCGTGACGATCCGCGACCCCTGGTCGATGGTGCCCTCGCTCGGCAACCTCGATGCCTACATCAGCGCCGTCAACCGGCTGCCGATGTTGACGCAGGCCGAGGAAACGGCGC
Organism: Rubrivivax sp.; assembly: GCA_016790425.1. Lineage (GTDB taxonomy): Bacteria > Pseudomonadota > Gammaproteobacteria > Burkholderiales > Burkholderiaceae_C > Rubrivivax. The sequence goes on along the minus strand of JAEUPF010000043.1, from coordinate 5,582 downwards.
TCGGGCGGAAGTTGCGCGACGAGGCCGATCTCCAGGCTGCCGGGCGGCTGGTCCTTTCGCACCTGCGGCTGGTGGTTTCGGTTTCGCGCCAGTACATGGGCTACGGGCTGCCGCAAGGCGACCTGATCCAGGAAGGCAACGTCGGCCTGATGAAGGCCGTGAAGCGCTTCGACCCCGAGCAGGGCGTGCGCTTGGTGAGTTACGCGCTGCACTGGATCAAGGCCGAGATTCACGAGTACATCCTGCGCAACTGGCGCATGGTCAAGGTCGCCACGACGAAGGCGCAGCGCAAGCTGTTCTTCAACCTGCGTTCGATGAAGGCGCGGATGAAGGCCGCCCAGGCGTTCGAAGGCGACGAGGGTGCCGACGGTGCGGGCGCGGCCCTTGCCGCCGAGGCCGGCGAGACCTACCGCAACACGCTCACCGCCACCGAAGTGGCCGCGGTGGCGCGCGCGCTCAACGTCAAGCCCGAGGAAGTGGTCGAGATGGAGACGCGGCTGGCCGGCGGCGACGTCGCGCTGGAGCCGCAAGGCGACGACGAGGACGAAGCGTTCACGCCCATCGCCTACCTCGCCGACGAGACCGACGAGCCGACGCGCCGCCTCGAAGCGGGCCGCCGCGACTGGCTGGCCGCCGACGGCATCGGCCGCGCGCTGGAGGTGCTCGACGCGCGCAGCCGCCGCATCGTCGAGCAGCGCTGGCTGGTGGTCAATGACGACGGCACGGGCGGCATGACGCTGCACGAACTGGCCGCCGAGTACGGCGTCAGCGCCGAGCGTATCCGCCAGATCGAAGTGGCCGCGCTCAAGAAGATGCGCAAGGCGTTGGGCGCCCACTGAGCCTGCGCCGGCGGCGGCGCGCGGCGCGCCGCTTCAGGCTCTCTCGTTGAGCAACTGGCGCAGGTCGCTGGCCAGCGCCTCGGGGCCCATCGCGTGTCGCGTGGCCAGGCGCAACCGGCCGAGCGGGTCGTAGACATAGGACCGCGCCGTGTGGTCGATGGTGTAGGTCGACTCGGTCTTCCCCGGCACCTTGGCGAAGAAGACCTTGAACGCCTTGGCCACGGCCTTGGTCTCGTCGAGCGTGCCGCGCAGGGCCACGAAGTCGGGGCCGAAGTTGGCGACGTAGGCCTTCAGCACCTGCGGCGTGTCGCGCTCCGGGTCGACCGTGACGAACACCGGCACGACGCGCGCGCCATCGGCACCGAGTTGCTGCTTGGCCGCGGCCAGCTCGGTCATCGTCGTCGGGCAGACGTCGGGGCACTGCGTGTAGCCGAAGAAGAGCACGACGACCTTGCCCCTGAACTCGGCCAGCGTGCGGCGCTTGCCGTCTGCGTCGGGCAGCTCGAGCGCCTGCGCGTAGTCGGCGCCGGTGATGTCGATCGACTTGAATGAACTCGGCGGCAGCGGCGCGCCGCCGCTGGCGCTCTCGCCGGCGACGCGGCGTTCGCACCCGGCCAGTCCGAAGAGACCGCTGGCCGCCAGCGGGCCGGCTGCGGCAGCCTTGAGGAACCGGCGCCGCGGCGCGGCGGCGATCATCTGCTTGCGCACGTTCATGCAAAGCGCTCCACGAGCCAGGCCCACATCCAATGGTCGGCCAGGAGCGCCGCGAACAGCAGCGCCAGGTACCAGATGGAGTAGCGGAAGGTCTGCCGTGCCAGGGTGTCGCTGTAGTCGCGCCACAGGCGCCAGGCGAGCTGCACGAAGCGCGCCCCGAGCAGCACCGCGGCCGCGAGATACACCGCGCCGGTCATGCCGAAGGTGAACGGCAGCAGGGTCGCCGCGACCAGCACCAGCGCATACAGCAGCACCTGCAGGCGCGTGAACTCGCTGCCATGCGTGACCGGCAGCATCGGCAGCCCGGAGCGCCGGTAGTCCTCGACGCGGTACAGCGCCAGCGCCCAGAAGTGCGGCGGCGTCCACAGGAAGATGATCAGCGCCAGCATCAGCGGCTCCAGCGTCACCTCGCCGCTCACCGCCGCCCAGCCGAGCACCGGCGGCATCGCGCCCGAAGCGCCGCCGATGACGATGTTCTGCGGCGTCAGCGGCTTCAGCACCACCGTGTAGACGACCGCGTAGCCGACGAAGGTGGCCAGCGTCAGCCACATCGTCAGCGCGTTCACCCAGGCCAGCAGCACGGCGCAGCCGGCCGTGCACAGCAGCGCCGAGAAAGCCAGCGTCTGCGTGTTGGTCAGTTCGCCCTTCGCGGTGGGCCGCCACGCGGTTCGCGCCATGCGGCGGTCGATGCGCTGCTCGACGATGCAGTTGAAGGCCGCCGCCGCCGCAGCGACGAGCCAGATGCCGGCCACCGCAGCCAGCACCGGCGGCCACGGCGGCAGCCCCGGATGCGCCAGCAGCATGCCGATGAGGGCGCAGAAGACGATCAGCTGCACCACGCGCGGCTTGGTCAGCGCGTAGAACTGCGCCAGCCGGTTGGCGCCGGCGTGCGGAGGGGCAGCAAGGGTCTGGGCCATCGGCTTGGGCAGGGTCGCGGTCATTCTAGGCAGCCGTTGCCGGCCCTTCGCGCAGCAGCGGCGCCGCGGTTGTGGCAGTGCGCGAGCGCAGCCAGGCCAGCGCCAGCAGCAAGGCCAGCGCCGCCGCGCCCGCCGAGTGCAGCAAGGCCGCTGCGAGCGGCCATCCGAGCACGATGTTCGACAGCCCCGTTCCCACCTGCACGAGCGCGACGCCGCCGATCGCCAGGCCGAACCGGCGCACGCTTGCCGCGGCGGGAGCGCCGGCGGCAGCCCCCGCACGGGCCGCGCGCAGCATCGCCAGCGCCAAGGCCAGCAGCGCGAGCACGGCGACGATGGCGAACAGCCGGTGCGCCATGTGGATGGCCACCAGCGCGTCGAACGGCAGCAGGCTGCCGCCCGAGCCCTGGCCGAGCGGCCGCAGCACCTCGAAGCCCGCGTGCCAGTCCATCGGCGGCCACCACTGGCCGTGGCACTGCGGGAAGTCCGGGCACGCGAGCACGGCGTAGTTCGTGCTGACCCAACCGCCGAGCACGATCTGCACCAGCAGCAGCAGCGCCGCAGGGAGGATCCAGCGCCGCACGCGCTCGGGCAGCACGAGCGGCCGCGGCACGTAGGCGGTGTGCTGTGCCGCCAGCAGCACGAGCCCGGCCATGCCGCCCAGCAGGTGCAGCGTCACCACCGCCGGGTAGAGCTGCAGCGTCACGGTGTACTTGCCGGCGAGCCCTTGCAGCACCACCCACACGAGCGTCGCGGTCGGCCACCAAGGCGACACCGGCATCGGCTCGCCGCGCCAGCGCTCGGTCCAGGCCTCTGCGGCCATCACGAGGATCAGCACGCCCACCGTCATCGCCAGGTAGCGGTGGATCATCTCGATCCACGCCTTCGTGTGCGTCACCGGCCCGGTGGGCATCGCCGCTTCGGCCGCGCCGATGTGGCCGGCGGCGCCGATGGGGCTCGTCTGGCCATAGCAGCCGGGCCAGTCCGGGCAGCCCAGGCCCGAGTCGGTCAGCCGCGTGAAGGAGCCGAAGACCACCAGGTCGAAGGTGAGGAACAGCGTCAGCAGCGTCAGCGCCGCGGCGCGGCCGCGGCGGTCGGCGCCGCGCTGGCGCAGCCACCACCAGGCGAGGGGCAGCAGCGCCACCACGGCGGCCAGCAGCATCAGGCGCGCGACCGGTGCGAAGTCCACCAGCGGCACGGCCATCGGGGCGGAAGCAGGCATGGGAAGACGAGCCGCAGGGGCTAACGTTGAGGTTGAGGCGAACGTCGAACCGCTGTGCCGGTGCGCCTTCGGCGCATCAGCGCCCGGCGCGGTCCCACGAAGACGAAGCGCGCAGCAGCCGGTCGAGGTCGCGGCGCACGCGGGCCGGGTCGGCCTCGGGCGGCAGGCGCATGATCCACTGCCCCCGCGGGTCGACGACGTAGAGGTGTTCTTCGAGCGCATTGCCGCCGGCCGCTTCGAGCCAGCGTTCCAGCGCGGCGCGTGGCGTTCGCAGCAGCCACACCGGCGCCGGCGGCGCTTGCAGGGCGGCTTGCAGTTCGGGCTTCAGCGCCGCCTCGTCGGTGACGAGCCACACCTTGTCCAGCCGCTCGCGCTCGCGCCCGAGCATTTCGCGCAGCTGCCGCTGCAGGAAGAGGCGCTGCTCGCAGGCCGCGGCGCACGCCGCGGGGCCGACAGCCACCAGCAGCCACTGGCCCTGCAGCGCCGCGGGCGCCAGCGCCGTTCCGTCGAGCTTGCGCAGCGGCATCGCGTCCGGCCAGCTCCGCGGCGGCTCGATGAGCGTGCCGTAGTTCGACCGCGCCTGCGGCTTGACCACGTAGTAGGCGAGGTACGAGGCCACCACGGGCGCCGCGCACAACGCGAACACCAGCAGCAAGCGCAGCCGCCCGGCGCGCGTGCGCCGGCGTGCCGCCTCGCCGGCAGCGGCCTCTTCGGGCACTGCCAGCGAATGCACGGTCAGCGTCAGCGGTTGCGGGGAAGGCTCGTTCATCGTCGGGTCGCCATCGTCGCGTCTTTCGTCGCTTCTTACGTCGCGTCCTTCGTCGTGTCTTTCATCGCGTCTTGCGCAGGCGGCCGGCGCCGCCGCGGCCGGATGACGCGGAACCACAGCAGCAGCGCGGCCACGCCCGCAGCCATGGCGAACCACTGCACGGCGTAGCCGTAGTTCTTCTCCACGTCGGCCGTCGGCTCGGGCCACTGCCGGGCCAGGCTGTCCGCGGCAGCCGGCATGCCGCGTGGTTCGTCCAGTTGAACCAGCAGCCACGGCAGCAGCGGCAGCGCGGTCTCGCGCGCGAACGCGTCGAGGTCGAGATTCTGGCGGATCGGGCCGGCCGCTTCCGGGCCGAGTTCCACCAGTCGCGGCGGCGTCAGCGCGACGCGGCCGCGCAGTTGCACCTCGCCCGCAGGCGGCTGCGGCGCGGCCACGCGGGTGCGGTCGGCGGCATCGCGCGGCCACCAGCCGCGCTGCACCAGCAGCACCCGGCCGTCGGCCAGCGCCAGCGGCGTCAGCACGATGAAGCCGATGCGCCCGGCCATCGGCCGGTTGTCGAGGAAGACGGTGTGTTCGCCGAGCCAGCGCCCGGCGACGACGACGCGGCGCTCCTCTTGCGCCTGCGCCTGCGCCAGCGTCGCCGGCAGCGCGGCCGAGGTGAGCGCCGGCTCGTGCGCGCGCCGCACTCGCGCTTCGTGGATCGCCTCCTTCTGCGCGGCGCGGTCGAGCTGCCACACGCCCAGCCGCACCGTCGCCACGAAAGCCACGGCGGCAGCCAGCCACGGCACCCAGGCGCGGCGAACGTTCATCGCGCGGCACCGCGGCGCGGCGCATCGCTGCGAGGAGGACAATGCGCGGCCATGAAGTGGATCATCGTGCTGGCGCTGGTGGGCATCGTCGCGGCGCTGGCCAGTGCCGGGGCCTTCATGCTGCGCCACGGCCGCGCGCGCAACGCCGAGCCCGCAGAAGCGGGGGCCGCACCGGCCGCACCGGCCGCACCCGATCGCCAGATGGCGCGCGCGCTGGCCGTGCGCGTGGGCATCTCGGTGGCGCTGTTCCTGTTCGTGCTGCTGTCGTGGCTCATGGGCTGGGTGCGCCCGTCGGGGCTGCCCACCGGCGGTTGA
>JAEUPF010000174.1 GCA_016790425.1 Rubrivivax sp. | reverse complement strand
AAATGAAATTCACCGCTTACGAGCGCAGCCTGCAGGGGACCGGAGCGAGCCGCCGCCTGCGCCGCGCTGACAAGGTGCCCGGCATCGTCTACGGCGCCGGCACGCCCAAGATGATCGAGCTCGATCACAACGCGCTGTTCTTCGCGCTCAAGAAGGAAGCCTTCCACAGCTCCATCCTCGAGATGGACCTGGCCGGCAAGACCGAGAAGGTCCTGCTGCGCGACTTCCAGATGCATGCGTGGAAGCCCATCGTCATGCACATCGACTTCCAGCGCGTCGACGAGAGCACCAGGCTGCGCAAGAAGGTGCCGCTGCACTTCACCGGCGAGGAGAACTCGCCCGCGGTCAAGACCGACCACTGCCTCGTTGGCCACGTGGCCACCGAGATCGAGATCGAGTGCCTGGCCTCGCAGCTGCCCGAGTTCGTGACCATCGACCTGTCGCATCTCGTCAAGGGCCAGAGCCTGCACGCCAGCGACCTCAAGCTGCCCGAGGGCATCAAGGTGGTCAAGCACGGCACGTTGAACCCGGTGATCGTGTCCGTCACGGTGCCCAAGGCCGAGACCGAGGAAGCCCCGGCCGCCGCCGCGCCCGTGGTGGCGGCTCCCGACAAGAAGGCCAAGCCCAAGAAGGACGAGAAGCAGAACAAGAAGTGATCCACCGGCGGCGCGGCCCGATCGGGCCGCGCCCCCCGCGCGGGGGTGTTCCCCCCGGCGGCGAGACACCCCAAGGCAGGCCTCACTCCGGTGAGGCCTGTCCGTTTGCGGCCTCCCGATAATGGCCGCCATGATTCGATTGTTCGTCGGCCTGGGCAACCCGGGCGCGGAGTACGAGGCCACGCGTCACAACGCCGGCTTCTGGTGGCTGGAGGCGCTGGCGGCCGAACTGCGCGCCCACCTCGCGCCCGAGCGCAGCTACCAGGGCCTGGTGGCGCGCGTGAACGGCAAGGCCGCCGATGGCGGGCCGGTGTGGCTGCTCGAGCCGATGACCTTCATGAACCGCTCTGGCGTCTCGGTGGCGGGGCTGGCGCGCTTCTTCAAGATCGAGCCGCGGCAGATCCTCGTCGTGCACGACGAACTCGACCTGCAGCCCGGCCAGGCCAAGCTCAAGCTCGGCGGCAGCGCCGCGGGCCACAACGGGCTCAAGGACATCCACGCGATGCTCGGCACGCTCGACTTCTGGCGGCTGCGCCTGGGCATCGGCCACCCAGGGGTCAAGGCCGAGGTTCCCAACTACGTGCTGAAGCGCCCTTCGTCCGACCACCGCGAGGCGATCGCCAAGGCCATCGAGCAGTCGCTCGCGGCCGCGCCGCTGATGATGGCCGGCGAGATGGACAAGGCCCTCGCCCGCGTGCACGCCGGGCCGCAGCGCGCGCACAAGCCCCCGCCCCCCGGCCGGTCCGAGCCGGAAGGAGACTGACCATGGCCGCCCTCGCCCGCCTGCTCGCTGCCGCCACCGCCACCCTCTGCACGGCGGCCGCATGGACGCCTGCCGCGGCCGCCGGCGACGGCCCTGCCACGAGCGCGTGGCGCTGTGGCGCCGAGGGCCGCGTCTACAGCGACACGCCCTGCGCCGGCGGGCGCGAGATCGTGCTGCCGGCGCCTCGACCGGCCGCCGACGTCCGCGCCGCGCAGCGGCTCGCGCAACAGGAGGCGGCGCTGGCGGAGCGCCTCCGGCGCGAGCGCGAAGCGCGCGAGGCCGCCGCCCTGGCGGCGAACGCGCAGCCCGTCAGCTTCGGGCCGGCGCGGCGGACGGAGGTGTCGAAGGGCTCTTCCCGCCCGGGCCGGATGGAACGGTCGGAGCGACGGGCGCCCGACTCCGATCCGCGCCGAACGGCGCTGTCGCGGCCGGTGGCACCGAAGCTGGCTCGGCCGCAGCCGCCGCGGTCGTCGCTGGGGCCGGCGACCGATCGGGATGCAGGCGAACGAACTTGGCAAGCAACTGCGCCGGCGTCTCCACGTGCGCCGGGTTGACCGGGATGCAGCTCACGGGGCAGACCTGCACGCACTGCGGCTCGTCGAAGTGCCCCACGCACTCGGTGCACCGGCCGGGGTCGATCTCGTAGATCAGTTCGCCCAGCGAGATGGCGTCGTTCGGGCACTCGGGCTCGCAGACGTCGCAGTTGATGCACTCGTCGGTGATCCACAGGGCCACGGCCGGCTCCCGGATCCGTTCAGATCTCGGGCTGGGTGACGCGCTCCTTGAGCCGGCGCAGCACCGAAGGCGCGACGAACTTGGAGACGTCGCCGCCGAGGCTCGCGATCTCGCGCACGAAGGTGCCGCTCACGAACTGGTACTGGTCGCTCGGCGTCATGAACACCGTCTCGACGTCCGGCATGAGCTGGCGATTCATGCCGGCCATCTGGAACTCGTACTCGAAGTCGCTCACGGCGCGCAGGCCGCGCACCACCACCTTGCCGCCGTTGTCGACGACGAAGTCCCGCAGCAGGCCGCGGAATGGCGTCACCTCCACGTTGCGGTAGGGCGCGGCGATCTCCTGCGCGATCTCCAGCCGCTCGGCGATGGTGAACATCGTGCGCTTGTGGTGGCCGGCGGCCACCGCGAGGATGAGCCGGTCGTACAGGCGCGCCGCGCGCCGCATGAGGTCTTCGTGCCCGAGCGTCATCGGGTCGAACGTGCCCGGGTAGACGGCCGTGATCGGAGTGGCGGTGGTCATGGGGGTGCCTCCGTGCCGCACCGGTCCGCGGCTGATTTGCTGCGGTGCAGTGTAGCCGCGCTGCGCGCGGGTGCGCCGGCCGCACTCAGGCCGTGCGTTTCAGCAACTGCGCGTGCACGGCGCCGGCGCGCAGCGAGCGCCAGGGCTCGAACCCTTCGGGGGGTGCCGCGAGGGGCTCGCCGGCCTCCACGTAGAGCAGCCCCGTCGGCGCAACGAGCGGCGCGGCACGGGCCAGGGCGGGCGCCAGCAGCGCGGCGTCGAAGGGCGGATCCAGCAGCACGAGATCGAAGCGGCCCGGCTCGGCGCGCGACATCCAGGCGATCGCATCGGTGCAAACCACCTGGACCGCTTCGGCGCCAAGCCGCTCGCGCGTGGCCGAGAGCGTGCGGGCGATGGCCGCGTCGCGTTCGACGAGCCACACCTGCGCCGCGCCGCGCGAGGCCGCCTCGAAGCCGAGCGCGCCGCTGCCGGCGAAGGCGTCGAGCACGCACCAGCCGGTGAGGTCCTGCCCGAGCCAGTTGAAGAGCGTCTCGCGCACCCGGTCGGGCGTGGGGCGCAAGCCCGGCCGGTCGGGCACGGGCAGCTTGCTGCGCTTCCAGAGCCCGCCGATGACGCGGACCTCGCCGGGCGGTTTGCCGCCGCCGCCGCGGCCTCCGGCGGAGGCGGCCGGGTCCGACGGCCGCGGCGGGCTCGACGCAGGGGCGGAGCGTCGGCCGTGGCTCAAAGCCGGACCGGCACGCCGTCGCGCGCCAGCAGCGCCTTGGCCTGGCCGACCGTGAACTCGCCGTAGTGGAAGATGCTGGCGGCGAGCACCGCGTCGGCGCCGCCGATGCGGATGCCTTCGCTGAGGTGCTCCAGCGCGCCGACGCCGCCTGAGGCGATCACCGGCACCGGCACCGCGTCGGCCACGGCGCGCGTGAGCTCGAGGTCGAAGCCGCTCTTGGTGCCGTCGCGGTCCATGCTGGTGAGCAGGATCTCGCCGGCGCCGAGTGCGGCCATGCGGCGCGCCCACTGCACGGCGTCGAGGCCGGTGTTGCGGCGGCCACCGTGCGTGTAGACCTCCCAGCGAGGGGCCGCCGGCGTCGCCGCGGCGGCGCCCTCATGGGCTGCATCGACACGGCGCTTCGCGTCGATGGCCACGACGATGCACTGGGCACCGTACTTGGCGCTCGCTTCGCCGATGACCTCCGGGTTGGCGACCGCCGCCGAGTTGAAGCTCACCTTGTCGGCGCCGGCGTTCAGGAGCCGCCGCACGTCGGCCACGGTGCGCACGCCGCCGCCCACGGTGAGCGGGATGAACACCTGCGCGGCGACGGCCTCGATGATGTGGAGGATGAGGTCGCGCCCGTCGCTGGTGGCGGTGATGTCGAGGAACGTCAGCTCGTCGGCGCCCTGGTCGTTGTAGCGGGCGGCGATCTCCACCGGGTCGCCGGCGTCGCGCAGCTCGACGAAGTTGACGCCCTTGACGACGCGACCGGCGGTGACGTCCAGGCAGGGGATGACGCGTTTGGCGAGCATGCACCGCCCAAAAAGCAGCCGGCCCCGGCCTCAGGCGGCGTTGCCGTCGAGCTCGTCGGCGCGCTTCTGCGCCGCCGCGAAGTCGAGCGCGCCGGTGTAGATGCTGCGCCCGCAGATGACGCCTTCGATGCCGTCGGCCTGCACGGCACACAGCTTCTCGATGTCGGCCAGGCCGGCCAGGCCGCCCGAGGCGATGACCGGGATCGACAGCGACTGCGCCAGCTTCACCGTGGCTTCGACGTTGATGCCGGTGAGCATGCCGTCGCGGCCGATGTCGGGGTAGATGATCGCCTCGACGCCGTAGTCCTCGAACTTGCGGGCCAGGTCGGCCACCTCGTGCCCGGTCAGCTTGCTCCAGCCGTCGGTGGCCACCTTGCCGTCCTTGGCGTCGAGGCCGACGATGATGTGGCCGCCGAAGGCGCTGCAGGCGTCCTTCATGAAGCCGGGGTTCTTCACCGCGGCGGTGCCGATGACGACGTAGCTGATGCCGTCGTCGAGGTAGCGCTCGATCGTGTCGAGGTCGCGAATGCCCCCGCCCCGCTGCACCGGACCCCGCTCGCCCCCCGCGCGCAGGATGGCCTGCACCGCGCCTTCGTTCACCGGCCGGCCGGCGACGGCGCCGTTGAGGTCCACCAGGTGCAGCCGGCGGGCGCCGGCTTCGAGCCAGCGGCGGGCCATCGCCGCGGGGTCGTCGCCGAACGTGGTGACGGCTTTCATGTCGCCTTGTTGCAGGCGAACGCACTTGCCGTCCTTGAGGTCGATGGCCGGGATCAACAGCATGACGAGGGACCAGCGGTGGAAGATCCGCCGCTGCGGTTCACGGCTTCCACAGCAGGAAGTTTCTGTACAGCGCCAAGCCCTGCGCCGCGCTCTTCTCGGGGTGGAATTGGGTGGCAAAAATGTTATCCCGCGCCAGCGCGCTGGTAAAGCGCGCGCCGTAGTCGGTTTCCCCGGCGCTGTGCGCGGGGTTCGCCGCCACCGCGTGGAAGCTGTGCAGGAAGTAGAACCAGCTTCTGTCGGCGATGCCTCGCCACAGCGGGTGGGCCTTGTCGCCGCCGCTCACGAAGACGCGGTTCCAGCCCATCTGCGGGATCTTGTAGCGGCTGCCGTCGGGCTGGCGCTGGCCTTCGAGGCGAAAGCGCACGCAGCGGCCGGGCAGCAGGCCCAGTCCCGGCGTGTCCTGCTCCTCGCTGTGCTCCAGCAGCATCTGCATGCCCACGCAGACGCCGAACAGCGGCTTCGTCGCCGCCGCATGCCGCACGGCCTGCTCGAGGCCCGAGTCGCGCAGTTCGCGCATGCAGTCGCGCATCGCGCCCTGGCCGGGCAGCACCACGCGCGTGGCGGCGAGCACTTCCTCCGGGTTGCCGGTGACGATGACGCGCACGTCGAGTTCGCGCGCCGCGTGCGCCACCGCCTGCGACACCGATCGCAGGTTGCCCATGCCGTAGTCGACGACGGCGACGGTTTCCATCATCGCGCTGCGCCCGGCAGGTGGCCTCTAGAGCGACCCCTTGGTCGAGGGGATCGCCCCGGCGCTGCGCGGGTCGGGCGCGAGCGCCATGCGCAGCGCACGCGCGAACGCCTTGAACACCGTCTCGCACTGGTGGTGCGCGTTGTCACCCTTGAGGTTGTCGATGTGCAGCGTGACGCCGGCGTGGTTCGAGAAGCCCTGGAAGAACTCGAACGCGAGCTGGGTGTCGAAGCCGCCGATCGTCGCCGCCTTGAAGGCCACGTCCATGTGCAGCCCCGGGCGGCCGGAGAAGTCGACCACCACGCGCGACAGCGCCTCGTCCAGCGGCACGTAGGCGTGCCCGTAGCGGGTGATGCCGCGCTTGTCGCCCACCGCCTGCGCCACCGCCTGCCCGAGCGTGATGCCCACGTCCTCCACCGTGTGGTGGCCGTCGATGTGCAGGTCGCCCTCGGCTTCGATCGTCAGGTCGACGAGCGCGTGGCGCGCGATCTGATCGAGCATGTGGTCGAAGAAACCGATGCCGGTGGCGAGCTTCGCCTGGCCGGTGCCGTCGAGGTTCAGCGCGACGCGGATCCGCGTTTCCCTGGTGTCACGCCGGACATCGGCGGTGCGGTCGGCGGCACGGTCGGCGGCACGGTCGGCCGGGCGTGGCGGTGTCATGCGAGGCTCTCCCGCAGCGCTTGCATCATCAGCTCGTTCTCCTCGGGGGTGCCCACCGTCAGGCGCAGGCAGTTGGCCAGCAGCGGGTGCAGGCCGGCGATGTGCTTGACGAGCACGCCGCGCGCCCTCATGCCCTCGAAGGCGCGCCGGGAGTCCGGCACGCGCACGAGGATCATGTTCGCCTCGCTCGGGAACGCGGTCACGCCGGGCAGCGCGGCGAGCGAGCGCTGCAGCCGCGCGCGCTCGTTGCGCAGCACGGCGGCCTGGCGCGCGTACTCGCCGGCGTGCTCGAGCGCGAACAGCGCTGCCTCGGTGTTGAGCACGCCCACGTTGTACGGCGGGCGCACCTTGTCGATCTCGTCGATCAGCGCCGCCGCGCCGCACAGGTACCCCAGCCGCACCCCGGCCAGCCCGAACTTGGACAGCGTGCGCAGCACCAGCACGTGCTCGTTGCCGGGCTGGCCGAGGCGGGGCAGCCACGTGCGCGATGCGAACGGCTGATAGGCCTCGTCGAAGACGACGAAGCCGCGCTGTTCGCCCACGGCGGCGACGATGCGCTCGAGGACCGCCTCGTCCCAGAGGTTCGCCGTCGGGTTGTTCGGGTACGCGAGGTAGGTCAGCGCCGGCCGGTGCGTGGCGATGGCGTCGAGCATCGCCGGCGCGTCGAGCTCGAAGCGGGCCGTCAGCGGCACGCCGGCGAAGCGCAGGCCGCGCAGCCTGGCGCTCATCTCGTACATCACGAAGCCGGGCAGCGGAGCCAGCACGGTGGGGGGCAGGCCATCGGGCGTTTCGCCCGGGGGCACGTCGCAGGCCACCGCGAGCAGGTCGATCAGCTCGTCGCTGCCGTTGCCCAACATCAGCCTGCACCCGGTGGGCAACTGCGCGTGCGCCGCGAGCGCCGCGACGAGGTCGGCCTGGCGCGCGCCGGGGTAGCGGTTGATCGCCACCGCGCCCAGCCGCTCGCCGAGCGCGCGCTGCAGCTGCGGCGGCAGCCGGAACGGGTTCTCCATCGCGTCGAGCTTGACGAGCCCGGCGCTTGGCTGCACCGCGTAGGCGTGCATCGACTGCACGTCCTGGCGGATCGTCGTGCGCAGGCGCTGGGCGAGGTTCGGCGGCACGGTGGCGGCGGTCATGCTCATGCTGTCGGCGCGTCAAGCCACTCGGGCCCGAGGACGAACGGGTTGGCGATGCGCAGCCTGTCGTGGTGCACGATCTTCGTGTTGCATGAACTCCTCGTCAACGAAGCCGGATTTCCGCCGCGCCGGCATGCGCCTGCAAGCCTTCACCGCAAGCCAGTTCCGCCGCCACCGGCCCGAGCACGCGAGCGCCTGCTTCGCTCACCTCGATGAGGCTGCTTCGCTTCTGGAAGTCCATCACGCCCAGCGGCGACGAGAACCGCGCCGTGCCGGCGGTGGGCAGCACGTGGTTCGGGCCGGCACAGTAGTCGCCCAAACTCTCGCTGGCGAAGGCGCCGAGGAAGATGGCGCCGGCATGCTTCAACAGCGGCTCCCAGCGCCCGGGCTCGCGCGCGGCGACCTCCAGGTGCTCGGGGGCGATGCGGTTGCTGATGTCGCACGCCTCTTCCATGGTGCGCGTGTGCACCAGCGCGCCGCGGCCTTCGAGGCTGGCGCGGATCACTGCGCGGCGCGGCAGCGCCGGCAGCAGCCGCTCGATGGCGCGCTGCACCGCGTCGAGGTAGCCGGCGTCGGGCGCGAGCAGGATGCTCTGCGCCAGTTCGTCGTGCTCGGCCTGGCTGAAGAGGTCCATCGCCACCCAGTCCGGGCTCACGCTGCCGTCGGCGAGCACGAGGATCTCGCTCGGGCCGGCGATCATGTCGATGCCCACCTGGCCGAAAACTCGCCGCTTGGCGCTGGCGACATAGGCGTTGCCCGGGCCGGTGATCTTGTCCACGCCCGCGATCGTCGCGGTGCCGTAGGCGAGCGCTGCCACCGCCTGCGCGCCGCCGATGGTGAAGACGCGGTCGACGCCGGAGATCGCCGCCGCGGCCAGCACGAGCGCGTTGCGCTCTCCGTGCGGCGTGGGCACCACCATCACGATCTCGCCGACCCCGGCCACTTTCGCCGGCACCGCGTTCATCAGCACGCTCGAGGGGTACGCCGCCTTGCCGCCGGGCACGTACAGGCCGACGCGGTCGAGCGGCGTGACCTTCTGGCCGAGCAGCGTGCCGTCGGCTTCGCGGTAGGTGAAGCCGCGGCCGCACGCTTCGAGCTGTCGCTCGTGGTAGGCGCGGATGCGCGCGGCCGCGGTCTGGAGCGCCCTGCGCTGCGCCGGCGTGATCGTGGCCAGCGCCCGCTGCAGTTCGGCCGGCGGCACTTCGAGCGCGGCCATCGAATCGGCGCGCAGGCCGTCGAAGCGCGCCGTGTACTCCAGCACCGCGGCGTCGCCGCGCCGGCGCACGTCGGCGAGAATGACCGCCACCGCCTGCTCGATCGCCGCGTCGGTCTCGTCGGACCAGCGGCGCAGCGTCGCGAAGCGCGCCTCGAAGTCCGCCGCCGTGGTGTCCAGCCGCGCGATGCGCACCGCGCTCATCGCTGCTCAGGCAGCGGTTGCGCTGCCTGCGCCGTTTGCGCTGCCTGCGCCGCCTGCACCGCCTGCACCTGCTGCCCGACCGCCTGCTGCCCGACCGCCTGCTCGAATGCGTCGATCAGCGCCCGCAGCGCGTCGCGCTTGACCTTCAGCGCGGCGGCGTTCACCACCAGCCGCGCCGAGATGTCCATGATGCGTTCCACCTCGACGAGCCGGTTCGCCTTCAGCGTGCCGCCGGTGGAAACGAGGTCGACGATCGCGTCGGCGAGGCCCGTCAGCGGCGCCAGCTCCATCGAGCCGTACAGCTTGATGAGGTCGACGTGCACGCCCTTGGCCGCGAAGTGTGCGCGCGCGGCCTGCGTGTACTTGGTGGCGACGCGGATGCGCGAGCCCTGGCGCACGGCGCTGGCGTAGTCGAAGTCCTCGCGCGTGGCCACGCTCATGCGGCAGCGCGCGATGCGCAGGTCCAGCGGCCGGTACAGGCCGGTGTTGCCGCCGACGCCGCCGGCGGCCTCGGCGCCGTGCTCGAGCAGCACGTCCAGGCCCGCCACGCCGAGATCGGCGCCGCCATGCTGCACGTAGGTGGGCACGTCGCTGGCGCGCACCAGCACCACGCGCAGGTCGCTTCGGTTGGTGGCCAGGATGAGCTTGCGGCTCTTCTCGGGGTCGTCGAGCACCTCGATGCCGGCGGCCGCCAGCAGCGGCAGCGAGTCGTCGAAGATGCGCCCCTTGGACAAGGCGAGGGTGATCATCGGAAGCATCGGTGCGAGAGTGGCCGGTGAGTCTGCCGCAACCGGTGCACGCGCTTCGGAGCCGCCCCTGGCCTTGCGCCTCTTTTCCCCTGCCATCGGCGCGCGGCACGCTGCGGTTCCCCGCGGCGCACCGCAGGGGCGATCAATGGGGGTGGTGCAGGCCGGCCGACGGGGCCGCCTGTGCAGCAGCGTATTCGGCCGGAGTGAAGGTCTTCATCGACAGCGCGTGGATCTGTTCGCGCATTCTATCGCCGAGGGCCGTGTAGACCCGCTGGTGCCGGCGCACGCGCAGCAGGCCTTCGAACTCGGCCGAAACGATGGTGGCGAAGAAGTGGCGGCCGTCGCCTTCCACTTCGACATGCGTGCACGGCAGCGCGGCGGCGATGAAGCCGCGCACCTCGTCGGCGGTGGGTTCGCCCATGGGTCGTGCCCCTTGCCTCAGGCAAGGTCGCGCGAGCGCTCGATGACGCGCGAGACGATGCCGTACGCCACCGCCTCCTCGGCGCTCATCCAGTAGTCGCGCTCCATGTCGGCCAGCACCTTGGGCAAAGGATGCCCGGTCTCGCGCGCGATCACCCTGGCGATGCGCTCGCGCGTCTTGATGATCTCCTTGGCCTGGATGGCGATGTCGGTGGCCGGGCCGCCGGCGCCGCCGGCGGGCTGGTGGATCATGAAGCGCGTGTTGGGCAGGCAGACGCGCCGCTCCTTGGGGGCGGCGAGGAAGACGTGGGTGCCGGCGCTGGCCACCCAGCCGCTGCCCACCGTGGTGACCGGCGCACGCACGAAGCGGATCATGTCGTGGATGGCGTCGCCCGATTCGACGTGGCCGCCGGGCGAACTGATCAGCAGGTGGATCGGCGCCTCCGATTCCTGCGCCAGCAGGATCAGCCGCTCGCAGGTCTGGCGCGCCACCTTGTCGTCGACCTCGCCGAACACGAGCACGAAGCGCGACTTCAGCGCCAGCGCCTCCATCAGGCTGCCGCTGCGGCCGCTCGCGGCGGCGGGCTTGCTGTCTTCGGGCGGGGCGGGGTTCTCGGTGGGCATGTCGATTCGCTTTTCGAAGCGGGCAACGGGCGGGCGGCGCGCCATTATCGCGGCGCGCCGGTGGCCCTTTCAGGCGCGCAGCTTGTAGCCGCTGGCCAGCAGCCGCAGCGCCAGCGCCGCCACGAGCGCGAAGCTCGTCCCCACCACCGCCAGGCTCAGCCATGGCGAGACGTCGCTGGCGCCGAAGAAGCCGCGCCGGACGCCGTCGATCCTGTAGAAGAACGGGTTCAGGTGGCTCACCGCCTGCCACACCGCCGGCAGCGAGTGCACCGAGTAGAAGACCCCCGACAGGAACGTCAGCGGCATGACGATGAAGTTCTGGAACGCCGCGAGCTGGTCGAACTTGTCGGCCCACAACCCGGCGATGAGGCCGAGCGTGCCGAGCATCGCCGCTCCCAGCGCCGCGAAGACGACGATCCACCACGGCTGCACGAGCGGCAGCGGCGCGAACCAGACGGTGACCAGCAGCACGCCGGTGCCCACCGTGAGCCCGCGCACCATCGAGGCGCCGGCATAGGCCAGGTACCACGCCCAATGGTTCAGCGGCGTGACCAGCAGGAACACGAGGTTGCCGGTGATCTTGCTCTGGATCAGCGAGCTCGAGCTGTTGGCGAAGGCGTTCTGCAGCACGCTCATCATCACCAGCCCGGGGATCAGGAAGCTCGTGTAGCCCACGCCTTCGAACACCTGCACGCGGTCCTCGAGCACATGGCCGAAGATCAGCAGGTACAGCACCGCGGTCAGCACCGGCGCGGCCACCGTCTGGAACGCCACCTTCCAGAAGCGCAGGATCTCCTTGCGAAAGAGCGTGCCGGTGCCGGCCAGCGTTGGCGAGCGCGGGGTTGCCGCGGCAGGTGCAGCAGCGGCGGAATCGGGGCGGGCGGCGAGGGCCATGAAGCGGGCACGATACCGCAGGCACGGCCGCCGCCGGCCTGCGCGGGTTGCCCCTTTGGCCGGCGCGCGCCGCCCGGCTTGCGGCAGCGGGGCGGCAGGCCGCGCCGGGCCGCGCCGGGCCCCTCAGCGGAACAGGTCGGCGATGCCCGCGGTGTGGAACTGCTCGTACGAGGCGATGCGGCCGTCGCCGCGGAACTTCCAGATGAAGACCCAGCGGCCGTCGGAGGTCTTGCCGCTCGCGCGGCCCTTGCACACGTAGCGGCCGATCGAGACGACCGTGTCGCCCTGCGCGACGAACTCCTGCGGCTCGAACACCTGCGTGTCCACCGCGCCGCCCAGGCGCTCGAAGAACTTCGGCACGTTGCCCTTGCCGTCGAAGACGCCGCCGAACGGCACCACCGGGTCGAAGTGGCAGCGCCACGTGACATCGTTCGCCAGGCGCTCGACGATGGCGGGGATGTCGCCGCGGCCGAAGGCGGCGTAGATGTCCTGCACGGCCTGCACGTTGCGCGCTTCGTTCATCGTGGGTCTCCGAGGTTGGGTTGAAGGTGGCGCCATCATGGGCGGCGGCCTCGTGCCCGGCATCGGCCAGGTGGCCTATCGGCCGCCTGCATCCGCGGCGCGGCACGCTCCGTAGGCGGCCCGCTGCGGCGGGCGCATCGGCCGGCCGGCCCGTCGGCCCGTCGGCCGTTCAGCCCTTCAGCCCTAGCCGAACAGGCCGCGCTGCACCGCCCACAGCCCGACGCCGGCCCGGCTCTTCACGCCCGCCTTGGCGTAGATGTGGATGGTGTGGTGCTGCACCGTGCGCGGCGAGATCGCCAGTGCCTTGGCGATCTCCTTGTTCGTGAGGCCGCGCACCAGCCAGCGCAGCACCTCGTGTTCGCGCGGCGAGAGATCCTCGTCGTCGCTGCTCCTGGCGCCGTCGCCCGCAGCGCCGCGGGCGCGCTCGCCCGGCGCCTTGTGCCCGCCGTGGCCCGCCGCGGCCCGCACCGCCTGCGCCGCACGCGGGCACAGGCGGCCGCCCGCCACTTCGTCGTCGAGCACCTGCGCGGCCGCCCCCGGCGGCAGCGCGGCGCGCCAGGCGCGTGCCTCGGTGCAGGCGCGGTAGATGTCGGCGGCGGCGAGCAGCCGCGCCGGCAGCGGCAGCGTCGCGCCTTCGCCGCGGTGGTAGCCGCTGCCGTCCAGCCGCTCGTGCACGCGGCCGGCGGCATCGGCCAGAGGCGCCAGCGCCGGTGCGCGGCGCAGCGCGCGGTCGGTCCAGTAGCTGTGCAGGTGCACGCGCTCCCACTCTGCGGCCGACAGCGGCCCCGGCTTGTCCCACAGGCCCGTGGGCACGGCCAGCGCGCCGAGGTCGTGCAGCAAGCCGGCGCGCCAGACGAGGCGCGCCTCGTGCTCGCCGAGCCCGAGGCCGAGCGCCGCGTCGCGCGCCAGCGCCGCCACGCCGTGCGAGTGGCCGGCGAACCAGCCCGACTTGAGGTCGGCCATCAGGGCGAACGCCTCGGCCAGCGCGTCGAGTTGCTCCTCGCCGACGAGCCAGCGGCCGGGCTCGGCGTCGAGGAAGGCGTCCCACACCGAATCGGGCGCCAGCAAGTCGAGCAAGGCCGGCGCGCGCGCGGTGAAGCGTGCCACCAGCGCCGGGTCGAGGTGGCCGCCGGCGCGGCGCGCCAGTTCGGGCAACACCGCCGGCGCGCCGCCGATCGAGTGCAGCGCCACCGCGATGCGCGCCACCTCGACGTGGCGCTGCGCCGGCGGCAGCGCCTCGCGGGCCAGGCCTTCCGGCAGGCCGCTGCCGTCCCAGCGCTCGTCCACGGCCGCCAGCGCCGCCAGCACCGCGCCTTCCATGCCGAGCTTGCGCCCGCACACCAGCGCCGCCTCGCATTGCGCGTGGGCGTGCGCCTTCGGCGCGCCGGGCGACGTGAGCAACGCGGCCAGGCCGCGCAGCCGCGCCAGCGGCGGCGCGCCGCGCCCCACCTCGCGCAATGCGGTGCGCAGGAACACGGCGGGGCGGCCGATGTCGTTGCCGACGAAGGCGCTGCGCAGCCCGATGTCGTCGCCGGCGGCGAAGCGCGCTTCCTCCACCGCGAAGGCGTTGCAGCCCAGGTAGCGCAGCAGGCCGGTCCAGTAGGCGTCGCGCGCCGCCGGGGCGCTGTCGCCCTCGGCCAGGCGGGCAGCGACGAGCGCGATGCGCAGGCCGTGCTCGGGTGCCAGGCCGTTGGCCAGGTCGGTGGCCAGCGACAAGGCCCCCAGCAACTCGGCCAGGCGAAGTGCCATCGGCTTGCCTCGGAACGACCGCGCGTGCCGGGTGCGGGCTGCTTCAGGCCGTGGCCGCGCCTGCGCCCTGCATGATCTCGACGAACACGTCCTCGAGGTCGGCGCGGCCGATCTCGAGGTCCTCGACGCGCACCGCGGCCTGCCGCAGCGCCGCCAGCGTCGATTCCACCTCCGCGGCGTCGTGGGCGGCGATCTGCACGATGCGCCCGGTGACACGGGCGCGCGCGGCCAGCGGCGGCGGCAGCGCGTCGTCGCTCTTGAAGCGCATCATCTGGTGCGCGGTGCCGGCCAGCAGCGCCGAGGTGCGATCGAGCGCCACGACGCGGCCCTGCTTGAGCATCGCGATGCGGCCGCACAGCGCCTCGGCTTCCTCGAGGTAGTGCGTGGTCAGCAGCACCGTGTGCCCTTCGCGGTTCAGGCGGGCGATGAAATGCCACAGCGTCTGACGCAGCTCGACGTCGACGCCGGCGGTGGGTTCGTCGAGCACGATCACCGGCGGCTTGTGCACCAGCGCCTGAGCCACCAGCACGCGCCGCTTCATGCCGCCGGAGAGCTGGCGCATGTTGGCGTCGGCCTTGTCGGCCAGGCCCAGGTTGGCCAGCAGCTCGTCGATCCAGGCGTCGTTGTGGTGCACGCCGAAGTAGCCGCCCTGGATGCGCAGCGTCTCGCGCACGCTGAAGAAGGGGTCGAAGACGAGTTCCTGCGGCACGATGCCCAGCAGCTTGCGCGCCGCCGCGAAGTCGGTGACGACGTCGTGCCCGAGCACGGTGACGCGGCCCGAGGTGGCCTTGGCGAGGCCCGCCAGCACCGAGATCAGCGTCGTCTTGCCGGCACCGTTGGGGCCGAGCAGGCCGAAGAACTCGCCCGGCTCGATGTCGAAGCCGACGCCGTCCAGCGCCCGCACCGTGCCGCGCGCGCCGCTGTAGGTCTTGGCCACGCTGTCGAAGCGCACCGCGGGCAGGGAAGGCATGGGGCGCGGATTGTAGGCAGCGACACCCCGGGGCGCGCGGCGGCGCGCGCTGCGACGGACCTGCGGGCGGGCCGGCGGCGCCGGGATGCCAGAATGCCGCCCCCATGAGAGGGCGGTGAGAAGGCCATGAAGGGGCCATGAGGGGGCCACGAGGAGGCCGTAAGGGGACGATGAGCGGGCCATGAGGGGGCGATGAGGGACAGCGACGCCGGCAAGAGCGCCGAGGGCAGGGTTTCGGGGAGGAAGGCGCCGCGGCGCACGGCCGAGCGCATCCTCGAGGTGACGCTCGACCTGTTCAACCGCTTCGGCGAGCCCAACGTCAGCACGACGCTGATCTCGGCCGAGATGAACATCAGCCCGGGCAACCTGTACTACCACTACCCGGCCAAGGACCAGCTCATCAACGACCTGGCCGACCGCTACGAGCGCGCGCTGGCCGAGATCCTCGACACCGCCGACGGCATCGGCAACGTCGAGGACGCGTGGCTGTTCATGCACCTGCTGTTCGAGCTGATCTGGAAGTACCGCTTCCTCTATCGCGACCTCAACGATCTGCTCAGCCGCAACCGCCACCTGGAGACGCACTTCCAGAAGATGCTGGAGCGCAAGTCGCGCGCGATGGCGGCGCTGCTGGACGGCCTGGCCCGCGCCGGCGCGGCGCGCCTGACCGGCGAGACCGCCGCGCCGATGGCCACCGCGATGGTGGTGGTGCTGACCTACTGGCTCAGCTACGAGTACGTGCGCGATCCGCGGCACGCGCTGGAGCCGGCCAACGCCGCCGCAGCGCTGGGGCGTGGCGCGTACCACGCGCTGGCCCTGCTGCTGCCGCACCTGGACGAGTCTTCGCGCGAGCACCTGCGGCAGCTGGCCGCGGCCTACGTGGCGCCCGCGGCGGACTGAAGCCGCAACAAAAAGGGGCAGGGGCAGCAGGGGCGGCAGCGGCAGCAGCGGCGGCAGCGCCGGGCGCCGCCGGCGGTTTGTCGGTCGCCGTTCGCTACTCGGCGCGCATCCAGCGGCGCAGCGGCCGGTCGGCGGCCCACACCACCAGCGCCAGCACGAGCGCGGCCATCGCCCAGCGCAGCAACTCGGCGGCGGCGGCGGCGTCCGGCGCCGGCCACGGGAACTGCACCAGCGCCGCCCAGCGCTCGCTCATCCAGTGCCAGGCCATGTGCGCCACCACGGCCGAGGCGACGATCACGGCGGCGCGCTCGCTGAGGTGCCGCATCGCCAGCGCCAGCAGCGGCACCGCCACCAGCAGCACGGCGATCTGTCCGAGTTCGACGCCGACGTTGAACGCCAGCAGCGCCGTCGCCAGGTGCGCCCCGGCGAACTGCAGCGATTCGCGCAGCGCGAACGCGAAGCCGAAGCCATGCACGAGGCCGAACGCGAAGGCCAGCATCCAGCGGTGATGCGCCGCGCCGCCGAGCATGTTCAGGAGCGCCATCGCGACGATCGAGGCGGCGATCGCCCACTCCACGAGCGGCGGGAACCACAGACCCTGCGGCGCGACGCCCAGCGCCGCGGCGGCGAGCGTCAGCGAATGCGCCACCGTGAACGCGGTGGCGACGACGAGGAGCGGGCGCCAGCGCCTGAGCGGAATCGCCAGGCAGGCGATGAACAGCAGGTGATCGGTGCCCTCCAGGATGTGCACGAAGCCCTCGCGCACGAAGCGCAGGGCCGCCTGGTGCCAGCGCGGATCGAGCACCACGAGGCCGGGGTTGCCGTGCCACTCGAAGGCGCGCTCGGCGCCGCCGGGCGGCAGGAAGCGCAGCGCCGTGACGACGCGCAAGCCCATGCGCGCCAGCCGCGGCTCGAGCGCGAACAGACCGGTGCTCGAACGCACCGGGAACGCCAGCAGCACGTCGAAGTGCTGCGCCTTCCACGGCAGGTCGGTGGCCACCGGGATCGGCGGCGCACGCAGGTGCGCCATCGCCTCGCCCCAGGAAGCGAACGAACGATCGGAAGCGAGCGAGACGCGCGTGGCCAGCACCTGGGGGCGAGGCAGTGGCTGGCCGCTCTCGAAAGCCGTCAGGTTGTCGGCCAGCCACAGCTGGGCGGCGGTGCGCAGCGCGCCATCCGCGCGCGCCAGATCGAGGTAGCCCGGCCCGCGCAACGGCATGTCCACCTCGTTCAACGCGGCCAGCGGCACGCGCACCAGCAGCAGCAGTTGCTCACCCTCGGGCTTCACGAAGGCGAGCACGCGCACGTCGGTGGGGATGTCGTGCGCGGCGGACGGCGGTGGCGCGGCCAGCATCAGCAGCAAGGCCCACGCCGCGATCGACCGAACCGCATGCAGCGCCGCATGCAGCGCCGTGCACGGCGCTGCCGAAGGCCGGCGCCCGCGATGGCCGAAAGCGTTGTTGCGCCTCATCGCGGGCGATGTTCGGCCAGGCGCGCACCGATTGCCATCGGGCGAAGACCTGCCCAGAATCGGCCGCGCCGGGCTCGACGACAAGGCTGCGCACCGTCGCGCGCCGCGGATCCCGGTGCGGAGGAGGCCAGCGATGAAGTTCTCGCGACGTGCTCTCGTCGTCGCCGCGGCGGCCGTGGCGCTGGCCGCGCTCGGCGCCGGCCAGGCCTGGCTCGACAATCTCGCCCATGCGCAGCAGCGCGCGATGGTCGACGCGCCGCGCTTCGAGGTCGACCCGCTGTGGCCCAAGCCGCTGCCCAACCACTGGGTGCTCGGCATGACCATCGGCGTGTGGGTCGACGAGCAGGACCACGTGTGGATCATCCACCGCGGTGCCGACACGCTGCACGCCAACGAGCGCGCGCTCGACCTGAAGGTGGGCGAGTGCTGCACGGCCGCGCCGCCGGTGCTGGTGTTCGACCCCGCCGGCAACCTCGTGCGCGCGTGGGGCGGCCCGGCCAAGGCCGGCGAAGGCTACGAGTGGCCGCAGAGCAACCACGGCATCCACGTCGACCACAAGGGGTTCGTGTGGATCGGCGGCAACGGCGAGAAGGACGCGCACCTGCTCAAGTTCACCAAGGACGGCAGGTTCCTGTTCCAGGTGGGCAGGCTCGGCGGCAACAAGGGCAGCAACGACGGCGAGAACTTCGGCCGCGTCGCCAAGATCTGGGTCGACCCGAAGACGAACGAGGCCTACGTCGCCGACGGCTACCGCAACAAGCGCGTCGCCGTGCTCGACGCCGAGACCGGGAAGATGAAGCGCTTCTGGGGCGCCTACGGCAACAAGCCCGACGACGCCGACCTCGGCAAGTACGACCCGGCGGCGCCGTTGCCCCGGCAGTTCCGCAACCCGGTGCATTGCGTCGAGCGCGCCGTCGACGGCCTCGTCTACGTGTGCGACCGGCAGGCCAACCGCATCCAGGTCTTCAACCCCGACGGCAGCTTCGTGCGCGAAGCGCAGTTCGCCCGCGCGACGCTCGGCTCGGGCTCGGCGTGGGACCTCGCGTTCTCCAAGGACGCGCAGCAGAAGTTCCTCTACCTGGCCGACGGCACCAACGAGGTGGTGCGGGTGGTGCTGCGCGAGACGCTGCAGGAAGTCACCGCCTTCGGCGACGGCGGCCGCCAGCCCGGGCAGTTCTACGGCGTGCACAGCATCGCCACCGACAGCAAGGGCAACATCTACACGACCGAGACCTACGAAGGCAAGCGGCTGCAGAAGTTCGTCTTCAAGGGCATCGGGCCGGTGGCAGCGGGCAAGCAGGGCACGGTCTGGCCGCTGCGGTAGGCGCGGCGGCAGGCGCGGTCGAGCGCATGCGCCCGGGCGCCCGGGCGCCCATGCGCCCATGCGCCCATTCGCCCACGCCGCGTGCAGCCTCGCCGCCGCTACGGCGTGTGCGAGCTCGTCGTCTTGCGGTGCCCGAGGGCTTCGATGTCCAGCAGCCGCCGCTTCGTTCCGGCACCGCCCGGCGCCGAGTAGCTGCCCAGGCGCCCGTGCCCGGCCAGCACGCGGTGGCAGGGCACCACCAGCAGCCACGGGTTGCGCGAAAGCGCCACGTCCACCGCGCGCGCCGCGCCGGGGTTGCCCATCGCCTGCGCCAGTTCCTCGTAGGTGCAGGTGTGGCCCGGCAGCACGCGCCGCGCCGCGGCGTAGACCTTCTGCTCGAACTGGCCGATGCCGGCCCAGTCCAGCGGCACGCCGGCCAGGTCGGCCGCCTCGCCGCTGAGCAGCGCCTGCATGCCCGACACCGCGGCGGCGACGAACATCGGCCAAGGCGGCGGCGCCAGCTCGGCGCCGCTTTGCCATTGCAGTTCGGCCAGCGTCGCTTCGCGGTCCATCAGCGGCAGCATCACGCGCGTCAGCGCGTCGCCGCGCCAGGCGATGCCGCACGGGCCGATCGCGGTGTCGAACAGGGCGCAGTGGCGCTCCGCGGGCAGCGCTTCCTCATCGCCGCCGCCGATGGTGCCGGCGCCGCCGGCGCTCCCGTCGTGGCTCACGCCGGCGCCCCCAGGCGCAACCACATCGGCTGATGGTCCGAAAGGCGCGTGCCGCCGTCGATCTCGAAGCGCTGCACGCCACCCAGCAGGTCGGCGCTGGTGAAGAAGAAGTCGCAGGCAATCGGGTCGGGTCCGTAGCGGCGGTCGAAGATCCTGAACGTCGGCTGCTGCGGCCGGCCCGGGTGCGCCTGCGGCCAGGCGTCGGCCAGGCGCGACAGCGGCGCCGCGATCTCGCCTTGCACCGCCGCGTACTCGGGCTCGTGCGCTTCGAAGTTGAAGTCGCCGCACAGCACGGCGCTGGCGGTGTGCGGCTTTGCGCGGAACGGGCCGCGGTCGGGGTCGGAAAGCGGCGGCGCGGCGGCGCGCTCGCACGCCTGCGCGTGCAGCTCGCGCAGCGCATTCGCTTGCGCCAGCCGCTGCCGCTTGGAGTAGTACTCGAGGTGGGTGGTCATCACGCGCAGCGGCCCGAAGGGCCCGACGAGCGTGGCCGCCAGGCACACGCGCGGCATCGACATCGCCTCGCCGTCGGCCGGCCACGGCAGCGCCAGGCACTGCACCAGCGCCGCCGGCAGCCGGGTGGCGAGCAGGTTGCCGAACTGCTGCCGCCGGCCGTGCGGCCCCCGTTCGTCCACCGCCGGCGCGTAGAACACCTCGTAGCCCGGGCCCAGTGCCTCGCGCACGCGCGCGGGTTGGTCGAAGCCGGCGTTGCCCGGCAGCTCCGGGTAGTCGACGGCCACTTCCTGCAGGCACAGCACGTCGAAGTCGGCGAGCGTCTTCGCGTGCGCGACGACGCGGGACACGTCGACCTGCCCGTCCAGGCCGCAGAACCACTGCACGTTCCAGGTGACGATGTCGACGTGGTTGCGTTGCGCTGCTGCACTCATCTCACTTGATCCCCGCCCGCATGAAGCTCTGGACGAACTGGCGCTGGAACAGCAGGAAGGCCACCAGCAGCGGCGCCGCGCTCATCAGCGTGGCGGCGGTGATCACCGACCAGTCGATGCCCTGGTCGGTGGCCGAGAAGACCTGCAGGCCCACCGTCAGCGGCCGCGACAGCGGCGTGTTGGTGATGATGAGCGGCCAAAGGAAGTTGTTCCAGTGGTAACTCACCGAGACGAGCGCGAAGGCCACGTACACCGGCCGCGCCAGCGGCACGTACACCCGCCACAGGATCGTCAGCGGCCCGGCCCCTTCGACGCGCGCCGCCTCGTCGAGCTCGCGCGGGATGCCCATGAACGTCTGGCGCAGCAGGAAGATGGCGAAGGCCGAGGCGAAGTACGGCAGGCCGACCGCCAGCACGCTGTCGACGAGGCCGAGCGCCGTCATCGTCTTGTAGTTCTCGACGAGCAGGATGTCCGGCGTGATCATGAGCTGCACCAGCACCAAGGCGAAGAGCACCGGCTTGCCCGGGAATTCGTAGCGCGCGAAAGCATAGGCCGCGAGCGTCGCCAGCACGAGCTGGGCGCCGAGCACCATCGTCACCAGCAGCACGGTGTTGACGAAGTAGCGGCCGAACGGCGCCGCTTCCCAGGCGCGCGCGAAGTTGGCCAGCGTCAGCGGCGCGTCGAGCGCGAAGCGCGTCGAGTACTCGCCGGGGTGGAAGGCCGTCCATACCGCATAGACGAGCGGCAAGATCCATACCAGGGCCAGCAGCCACGCCGCCAGCGTGTCGAGCCAGCCCGGCTCGCCGTGCGCCAGCCTGCCGGCACGGCGCGCCGCCGCCGCGCTGGCGTGAGCATCGGGCGATGCCGTGGCGTTCACCGGTAGTGCACCCGCCGGTCGAGCACGAAGAACTGCACCAGCGCGGTCGTGGCCAGCACCGCCAGCAGCACCATCGTCAGCGCCGCCGCGTAGCCGCGGTCCCAGTAGCGGAAGCCCACCTCGTAGAGGTGGAACAACAGCAGCGTCGAGGCGTTGTCGGGGCCGCCGCGCGTCAGCACGACGATGTGGTCGACCATGCGCACGGCGTTGATCACCGCGTTGACCATCACGAACAGCGTCGTCGGCATCAAGAGCGGCCACAGCACGCGCCGGAAGTAGAACCAGCGCGACGTGCCTTCGATGGCCGCCGCTTCGCGCAGGCTCGGGTTGAGCCCTTGCAGCGCCGCGAGGTAGAAGATCATGAAGAAGCCGGCTTCCTTCCACACCGCCACGACGGTGACGGCCGCCAGTGCCGTGCTCTTGTCGCCGAGCCAGTTGTGCGAGGGCGCGCCGACGAGGCCGGTGATCTGCTCGAGCAGCCCGTATTGCGGCGTGTAGAAGAACAGCCAGATGTTGGCCACCGCGACCATCGGCAGCACCGTGGGCGTGAAGTACGCCAAGCGCAGGAAGGCGCGCCCGCTGATGCGCTGGTCGACCCACAGCGCCATCGCCAGCGCCAGGCCGATCGACAGCGGGATTGTCGCCAGCGCGAACCACAGGTTGTTCGTCACCGCCTGCCAGAAGATCGGGTCGGCGGCCATCGCCTGGTAGTTTTCGAGCCCGACCCACACCGCCGGGCGGTTGCCCTTGGGCGTGGAGTGGAAGCTGTCCAGCAGCGTGGCCAGCGCCGGGTAGTGCGTGAACGTGACCAGCAGCACCGCGGCGGGCAGCAGCAGCAGCCAGGCGAGGTGGCTCCCGCTGCGATCTGGCGTGGCCTTCATGCAGTGCGAGCGATGGCATGCCACCGCTTGTGCGCGTGCGTGATTGCGTGGATGACGTGGCGTTGCGGATGCGGGCAGGTTGCCGCCTGCCGAGGTTGCCGCGCGCCAAGGCCGCCGGGTGCTCGGCACTGCTCGTGTCCTCTTGGGGCCGCCCTGCTCCGCTGGCGCTCCGCTGGGCGCCCCGATGCCCCCTCTACCTCGCTGAGCCGACCACCCGGCGTCCTTGGCGTGGCACCGGGGTCTGTCTTCGACGATGGTGTGCCACCGGCGGTGCCGGATCGGGACGATGGGGTGCCCCGCGCCGCGAGGTAAAGGGGGCATCGGGGCGCCTTTGCGCAGCGCCAGCGGAGCACAGGCGCCCCGAAGAGGACAAGAGCGGCGCGGGGCACCCCGTCGGCCCGATCCCGCCACCAACCTTCGCAGTGCTTGCGCATCACGTTGCCCGATCAGTCCCTCACTTGTACCCGCGCAGCAGTCGGTCCGCTTCCGCCTGCGCGTCCTTCATCGCCTGCGCCGGCGTCTTGGCGCCGGTCAGCGCGGCCTGGATGCCGTCGTTCAGCGCCTTGGTCACGCGCTGGTTGTCGTGCGTGGAGAACTCCGCCAGCGCGTAGGGCAACTGGTCGCGCGCCACCAGCGCGGGCGGGAACTCGGCGCCGTACTTCTTCAAGGCCTCGGTCGCGTACGCGGCCTCGCTCACGGCGACGTAGCCGGTGTCCATGCTCCAGCGCGCGGCGCGCTCGGGCTGCGTCATCCAGCGGATGAAGCGGAAGGCCGCTTCCTGCTGCGCGGGCGTGGCCTTCTTGCTGATGTAGAAGTTGCCCCCGCCGGTGGGCGAGCCGCGTTTCCGGCCCGCCGGCAGCATGGCCACGCCGAAGTCGAACTTGGCGTTGGCGCGCACGTTGGTGAGGTTGCCGGTGGTCGTCCACATCATCGCCACCTTGCGCTCGAAGAAGTCCTTGGGCGTGGTGCCCCATTCGACGATGCCGCCGGGGTGCACGCCCTGCTTGCCGAGGTCGACCCAGTAGGCGAGCGCCTCGACGACGGCCGGGTCGTCGAAGCGCACCGCGTTGCCGGCGTCGTTGGCCAGCGCCACGCCGTTGGGGATGACCAGGCCCTGGAACAGCCAGTACGGGAAGCCGCTGGAGGGGATCTGCACGCCGTACTGCGTCACCTTGCCCGAGGCGTCGCGCACGGTGAGCTTCCTGGCCATCTCGGCCATCTCGGCCCAGGTGGCCGGAGCCTTGTTCGGGTCCAGGCCGGCGGCCTTGAACGCTTCCTTGTTCCAGTACAGCACGATGGTCGAGCGCTGGAACGGCACGCCCCAGGTCTTGCCGCCGCTGCGGCTGTTGAGCATGAAGCCCGGGTAGAAGCCGGCGAGCCAGGCGCGGTCCTCGGCGGTCTTGACGAAGCCGTCGATCGGCACGATGGCGTCCTCGTCGATGAGCGTGAACATGTCGGTCGACAGCAGCACCGAGGTCACCGGCGGGTTGCCCGCCTTGTGCGCGGTGAGCGCCTTGACGATCGTGTCCTGGTAGCTGCCGGCGTAGATCGGGGTGACCTTCAGGCCCGGGTTCTCCTTGGTGAAGTCGGCGGCGTACTGGTCGATGATCTTCGTGATCGGCCCGCCCACGGCCACCGGGTAGTAGAACGAAATCTCGGTGGCCGCCTGCGCGAGCGCCAGGCCCGGGGCGCCGGCAGCGGCCCAGCCGGCCGCGGCGGTGAGTTGCTTCAGGAAGGTCTTGCGCTTCATCGTCTTGTCTCCTGGGGGTGGCCGGGGTGGCCGGTGGTGACCGGTGGCCGGGGTGATCGGAAGAAGAGGGGAAGAGAGGAAGAGGGGAAGAGGGGAAGAGGGGAAGAGAGGAAGAGAGAGAGAAAGGGCGCGCCGGAAGTTCTCGACGTTCAGAGCCGCCGGCCGCCGGCGTCGAAGAAGTGTTCGTCCTGCGCCTGCCAGCCGAGCTGCACGGCGGCGCCCGGGGCGAGGTCGACGTCGCCTTCGGCGCGCACGGTCAGCGTCTCGCTGCCGACGGTGCAGCGCAGGACGAGGTCGGCGCCGAGGTACTCGATCGCGGCCACCGTCGCGGCGACCGGGCCGCCCAGGCGCACCGTCTCGGGCCGGAGGCCCAGGTGCACCGCGGCGCCGTTCGTCGCCGCCAACGGCCGCACCGGCGAACCCGCGATGCGGCCCTCGGCCAGTTCGAGCAGGTTCATCGCCGGCGTGCCGATGAAGCGCGCCGCGAACGTGCTGGCCGGACGCGCGTACAGCTCGCGCGGCGCCGCGTTCTGCTCGATGCGCCCGGCGTTGAGCAGCACCACCTGGTCGGCCATGCTCATTGCCTCGGCCTGGTCGTGGGTCACGTAGACGACGGTCAGCCCCAGGCGGCGCTGCAGCTCGCGCAGCTCCTGGCGCATCTCCTGGCGCAGCTGCGCGTCGAGGTTGGACAGCGGTTCGTCCATCAGGCACACCTTGGCCTGCGCCACCAGCGCGCGGCCGAGCGCCACGCGCTGCTGCTGGCCGCCCGAGAGCTGCGATGGCCGGCGCGCCAGCAGCGCCGACAGCCCCAGCAGCGCCGCCGCTTCGTCGACGCGCCGCGCTGCCTCGGCCTTGGGCACCTTGCGCACCGCGAGGCCGAAGCCGATGTTCGCGGCCACGGTGAGGTGCGGGAAGAGGGCGTAGTTCTGGAACACCATCGCGATGCCGCGTTCGGCCGGCGCGGCGTGCGTGACATCGCGCCCGCCGATCAGCACCGTGCCGCGCGTGGCCGCTTCGAGCCCGGCGACGATGCGCAGCGTCGTCGACTTGCCGCAGCCCGAAGGGCCCAGCAGCACGCAGAAGCTCGAAGGGGCGATGGTCAGCGTGATGTCCGCCAGCGCCTGGGTGCTGCCCCAGAGCTTGTCGATGTGCTTCAGTTCGATCGCTGACATGCGGGCGTGAAGGGGCGGCGGGCTGGCGGCGAAGGGCGCCAAGTATCGGTGGCGCGCGCGCCGGCGGTATCCGCACCTGCCCCGAGCCGGGGTACCGGCCCGGCGGCCGGCCCGAAAGGCGCCGTTGCCGGCGGTGTTTGCCCTGATGAGCCGGCGCAAAGGCGGCGCCGAGAATCGGTGTCCCCGATAGCGCCGTCGTAGAGACGAACGAGGACACCCCCCATGAACATCACCCGTCGCCTGCTCGGTCCGGCGCTGCTGGTCGCCGCCACGCTCCCGCTGGCGGGACACGCGCTGGCACAGGAGAAGGTGCTGCGCGTCGTGCCGCACAGCAACCTGGCCATCCTGGACCCGATCTGGACCACCGCGTACATGAGCCGCAACCACGGCTACATGATCTACGACACCCTCTTCGGCACCGACGAGAACGGCAAGATCAAGCCGCAGATGGTCGACAGCTGGGTCGAGAGCCCCGACCACCGGCTGTGGACCTTCAAGCTGCGCCGCGGCCTCGAGTTCCACGACGGCAAGCCCGTCACCGGCGAGGACGTCATCGCCAGCATCCAGCGCTGGGGCAAGCGTGATGCGATGGGCAGCGCGCTGATGCAGTTCGTGCAGCGCATGGATTCGCCGGCGCCCGACACCTTCCGCATCTTCCTCGGCGAGGCCTGCGGCTTCGTGCTCGAGGCGCTGGGCAAGCCGAGCTCCAACGTGCCGTTCATCATGCCCAAGCGCATCGCCGACACCGATGCCTTCAAGCAGATCGAGGAGCACATCGGCTCGGGCCCCTACGTCTTCAAGCGCGACGAGTTCAAGCCCGGCGACAAGGCCGTCTACACGAAGTTCGCCAAGTACGTGCCGCGCAGCGAGCCCCCCAGCGGCACCACCGGCGGCAAGCGCGTCTACGTCGACCGCGTCGAGTGGAACCTGGCGCTGCGCGACGCGCAGGCGCAGGTGAGCGCGCTGCAAAAGGGCGAGGTCGACATCATCGAGGCGCTCGGCTTCGACCACTTCGAGACGGTGAAGGCCGACGCGACGCTGCAGCTGCCGAAGTACGCCAACTACGGGCTGCAGTACATGGCCCGCTTCAACCACCTGAACAAGCCCTTCGACAATCCGAAGGTCCGCCAGGCGGTGATCGCCGCGTTCAACCAGGACGCCTTCCTGCGCGCGCAGGTCGGCGTGAAGGCGCTGTACCGATCGTGCGGCTCGATCTTCATCTGCGGCAGCCCCTACGGCAGCCTCGCCGGCAGCGACCTGCAGATGAAGAGCAGCATGAAGAAGGCGCAGGACCTGCTGAAGGCCAGCGGCTACGACGGCACGCCGATCGTGGTGATGAAGCCCACCGACCTGGCCGCGATCCAGAAGCTGCCCGACGTGGCGGCGCAGTTGCTGCGCCAGGCCGGCTTCAAGGTCGATCTGCAGGCGATGGACTGGCAGACGCTGGTGGGCCGCCGCGCCAAGAAGGACCCCATCGACAAGGGTGGCTGGCACATGTTCCTCACCGCCTGGCAGGCCTTCGACGTGTGGAGCCCGATCGCCAACCCGACCACCGACACGCGCGGCGAGAAGAGCACCTGGTTCGGCTGGGCCACCGACGACAAGCTCGCCGAGCTGCGCAACCAGTTCATGCGCGCCACCGACGACGGCGCGAAGAAGAAGCTGGCCGACCAGATGCACGCGCGCATGTTCGAGATCGGCACGCACGTGATCGTCGGCGAGTACGACCAGCCGATGGCGGCGCGCAAGAACATCAGCGGCTTCTTCATCACCAACGGCAACATCTACTGGAACCTGAAGAAGAAATGATACGCGCCCGATGATCGACAAGGTGACAGGCCTCAGCGGCGAGCACCGAAGAGATCATCGACTTCGGTGCGCC
>JAEUPF010000164.1 GCA_016790425.1 Rubrivivax sp. | reverse complement strand
CCTGGCCGGACCGCGACGCCGGCGTGCCCTGCGCCCCTCGTTTCCACGTTCGCCCGTGGTGCACCGCACGGTCCGCAGCGCGCCCGAATGCCCCCTTTCCCTCGCTGCGCAGGGCACCCCGTCGTCCCGATCCGGCACCGGCGGTGGCGCTCCACGAATCCGCTTCGGCGCGCGCGGTGGTCTTTCCTCGTCGAGTGCAAACGCCGGTGCCACGCCGAGGCCGCCGGGGGGTCGGGGCAGCGAGGGAAGGGGGGCATTCGGGCGCCCAGCGAGCGCAGCGAAGCGGGGCGGCCGAAAGAGGCCACGAGCGGAGCCGACCACCCGGCGGCCTCGGCGCGCGCAGACCGTGGGACGCGAGCTCCCTTGACCCCAATGGGCCAGAAGCTGCTGCGCCTGATCGCCGCCCCCGCCAACTGGTGCGGCCTGGCCCTCGCCATCGTCGTGCTGGTGCTGAAGTCACTCGGCTTCCTCGGCAACATCGGCCTCGGCGTGGCGCTCCTCGGCTACGCGGTCGGCTTCGTCATCGGCGGCCTGTGGCTCGGCTGGCCCAGCACCGCGGCTCCCGCCTGGGAAGAGCTGCAGTTCAAGGACGAAGGCGACGCGCGCGAAGCGATGGAGCGCGCGCTCGAAGGCGTGCGCAAGCTCACCGAGTACAACCCGGAGAACCGCATCCCCGCCAGCCTGCAGGCCCGAGTGCTCGAGCTGTGCAAGGCGCTCGAAGACCTGCTGCACCAGTGGGAACGCAGCAAGGGGACGCTGTCGCTGCAGGACAGCTTCCACGCCCGCCACATCGCCATCAGCTACCTGCCCGAGGCGCTGAACACGTACCTGTCGATCCCGGCGCGTTTCGCCACCTCGAAGATCCTCGACAACGGCAAGACCGCGGTCGACACGTTCAAGGACTCGATCGGCGAGCTCGAAGGCAAGGTGCGCCAGCTCGGCGACGACCTCGCCGCGCAGGATGCGCATGCCTTCCTCGTGCACAGCAAGTTCCTGAGCGAGAAGTTCGCGCCGCCCGGCGGCGCGGCGCCGGTCCTGTCCCTGCCGACCAAGGAAAAGCAGCCATGAGCCAGACCCCTGCCGGGCCTTCTTCGTCGTCCGCACCGGCCACGGCCACGACCGACGCCACCGCCGCAACGGCGGCCGCGCCGTTCAGGCTCGAGCCGCCCGAGGTCATCACGCCGGTGGCGCCGCTGGCCGCGCGCGAAGCGGTGCCGCTGAAGCCCGAGCTCGCGCAGCAGGTCGACGACCAGGTGCTGCGCTTCATCGACGCGCTGATGAGCGAAGACGTGCACAGTGACGCCTTCAAGGCGCGCCTGGACAGCGCCTTCGCGCTCGGCAAGGAGGAGATCTCCAACGCCTCGGCGCTGATGCAGGGCCGCTTCATGCAGCGCAACTTCGCCGGCATCGAGGCGAGCCCCGCCTACCAGGCCATCGCCGCCATCCGCAGCCAGCTCGACGAGCTGAACCCGGGCAAGGAAGGCGACCTTCTGCAGCCGCGCAAGCTGCTCGGCCTCATCCCGTTCGGCAACAAGCTCGAAGCGTACTTCCGCAAGTACCAAAGCGCCGCCGAGCAGCTGAAGACGAGCATGAGCCAGCTCTACGCGGCGCGCGACGACATGCAGAAGGATGTCGTCGACATCGAGGCCACGCGCGCCAAGCTCTGGGACGCGATGACCAAGCTCGCAGCCGCCTCGCGCTTCGCGACGCAACTGGACACGCGCCTGGACGAGAAGGTGAAGGCGCTGGAGCCGACGGAGCCGCACAAGGCGCAGGCGCTGCGCCAGGAAGTGCTCTTCTACGCGCGCCAGAACCTCACCGACATCCAGACCCAGCAGGCGGTGTGCGTCAACGGCTACCTGGCGCTGGACGTGCTGAAGAAGACCGGCCGCGAGATGATCAACGGCTGCACCCGCGTGGCCACCACCGGCATGAGCGCGCTCGCGGTGGCGCAGACGGTGGCCCGCGCCACCGGCAACCAGATCCGCGTGATGGAGATGCTGCAAGGCGTCAACGCCACCATCGGCAACCTCATCAGCGAAACCGGCCGCGCGCTCAACCAGCATGTCGACGCGACGACGCAGTTCGCCAGCAACCCGATGCTCGGCATCGAGAAGATCAAGGAGATGTTCGACCAGACGTTCCAGGCGATGGACGCGATGGACAGCTTCCGCGCCAAGGCCATCGACGTGATGGGGCAGAACAACCAGCTCATCCGCGAGCAGCTGGCGCGCGCCGACACCTATGTGGACCGGACGCGGCAGAACCTGGCGCGCGACGCGGCGGCCGGCGCCACCGTCGCGGTCGGCCCGGTGAAGATGTAGCGGGCAGGCGCGGCATGACGACAGCACGCAAGGTCGCCCTCGTCACCGGCGCCGGCACCGGAGTCGGCGCCGCCACCGCGTTGCTGCTGGCGGGCAAGGGCTACGACGTGCTCGTCAACTACTCGCGCAGTGCCGGGGAAGCCGAGCAAAGCGCGGCCGCCTGCCGCGAAGCGGGCGCCGATGCACTGGCGATGCAAGGCGACGTCGCCGCCGAGGCCGACTGCCGCGCGCTGGCCGCAGCGGCGCTGGCGCGCTGGGGCCGCATCGACGCGCTGGTCAACAACGCCGGCGTCTCGGTGTTCGGCGAAGCGGCGAAATGGGAGGCGCTGAACGCCGAGGTCTTCCAGCGCGTGCTGGCTGTCAACACGCTGGGCACCTTCCAGATGGTGCGCGCCTGCGTCGAGGCGCTGAAGCAGGCCCGCGGCTGCATCGTCAACGTCTCGTCGGTGGCCGGCGCGCTGGGGGTCGGCTCGTCGATGCCCTACATCGCCTCCAAGGGCGCGGTGAACGCGATGACGCTGCACCTGGCGCGCGCGCTGGCGCCGGCGGTGCGCGTCAACGCAGTGTGCCCGGGGCTCATCACCACGCGCTGGTTCGTGCGCGGCATGGGGCAGGAAGGCTACGAGGCGGGGCTGAAGGCCTACGAGGCCGGCGTGCCGCTGGCGCGCGCCTGTTCGGCCGACGACGTGGCCGAGGCGGTGGCCTGGCTCGTCGACGGCGCGAAGACGGTGACCGGTGAGTTGCTGCTGCTGGACAGCGGCATGCACCTCGGGGGCGTGCAAGGCCGGCGCTGAGTGGCCGCAAGGGCCGGTGCCGGGCCGGCATTCGACCGGCAGCGTCCCGCCGGCTTCGCTTCAGGGGGCAGGCGGCCCCGCGAAGGCCTGGAACGCGGCATCGAGCGCCTGCACCAGCAGGCCGGCGGCGACCGAGGGGTTGTGCCCTTCGCGCTGGTACAGGCCGACCTCGCTGCGTGCGTCGGCATCGGCCAGCGGCAGCCACACGAGCGTGCCGGCCGCGAGGTCCGGCAGCACGTTCTCCTGCACCAGCAGCGCAACGAAGGGGCCCGCGGCGGCGAGCGAGCGCGCCAGCGCCACCGAGCTCGTCTGCACCGCGGGTTCCAGGGCGCGCCGCTCGCGCAGGGCGACGCGGTCGGCAACGAGGCGCAGTTCCATGTCCGGCGCCGTCAGCACGAGCGGGTACGCCAGGCAGTCGCGAAGGCGCAGGCGCTGCTGCGGCAGCGAGCCGGCGCGCGCCGCCAGCGGGTGCCGAGGCGCCACCACGGCGCCCAGCCGCTGCGGCCAGCCGCGCACCTGCACCACGCCCGGGGGCGGCACGCGCCGCAGGCAGAACGCCAGGTCCACCTCGCCGCCGGCCAGCCAGCGCAGCAGCGCCTCGCCGTTGCCGGTGCGCACGTCGAAGCGGATGCCGGGGTGGCGCGCCAGCACCTCGCGCAGCACCGGCGGCAGCAGCGTCTCGGCGCTGGCGTGCGGCACGCCGAGGCTGACGTGGCCGCGCTCCAGCGTGCCGAGCCCCTCCACCTGGGCCAGCGCCTGCTCGAAGTCGCGCTGCATGCGGCGCACCGCGCCGAGCACGATCTCGCCGGCCGCCGTGAGCTGCATGCCCTTGGGCAGGCGGTCGAACAGCGGCGTGCCCACCTGCTGCTCGAAGTTGACGATCTGCTGGTGCACGGCGGCGGCGGTCAGGTGCAGCGTCTCGGCCGCCTTGCGCACCGAGCCGCGCCGCGCCACGGCGTCGAAGCAGCGAAAGGCTTGTGACACGGCCTGCATGGCGCCGGCATGGTACCCGCCGCTGTCAGGAAATTCCTAACGGGCCGGCAGAAAAGTCCAGCTATGCCTGACGGTCGGCAAGGTCCAGACTGATGTCCCCTGGCGTACCTTCCCTGCCCTGCCGTTCCTTCGGCCCCCTGCCGCCCACCCTTCTTCTCGCAAGGAGCTCCGATGACGAACCCCTCGCCCTCCCGCCGGCTCGCCTTCGCCTTCGCCTTCGCCACCGTCGCCGCTGTCGCTGCCGCGGCGCTCGCGCTGGCGCCGCGGCTCGCCGCGGCGCAGGCCTGGCCCGACAAGCCGGTGACCGTGGTCGTGCCCTTCGGCGCCGGCGGCGGCGTCGACGCGGCGGCGCGCGTCGTGCTGCCCAAGCTCGGCGAGCGCCTGGGCCAGCAGCTCATCATCGAGAACGTGCCCGGCGCCTCGGGCACCATCGGCACGCAGCGCGTCGTGCGCTCGCGGCCGGACGGCTACACGCTGCTGTTCGCGGTGGCCAGCCCGATCAACGTGGCGCCGCTGGTGGCGCCGTCCAGCGTGCGCTACGACGCGCTGAAGGAGCTGCTGCCGGTGGCGCCGGTGGCGGTGTCGCCTTTCGTGCTCGTCGGCCGGCCCGGGCTCGCCGCCAACAGCGCGGCCGAGCTGCTGGCGCTGGCGCGCAGCCAGCCGGGCAGGATCACCTACGGCACCGACGGCATGGGCACCTCGCTGCATCTCACCGCCGCCACCATCGCGCAGCAAGGTGGCGTGAACCTGATGCACGTGCCGTACAAGTCGGGCCCGCAGGCGCTCACCGACGTGGCCGGCGGCACGGTGGATCTCGCCGTGCTGCCCGTGGCGCTGGTGCAAGGCATGGTGCGCGAGAACAAGGTGCGCGCCTACGGCGTCACGTCGAAGCAGCGCAGCGAAGCACTGCCCGGCGTGCCGAGCCTGGCCGAGACGCCGGCGCTGGCCCGTCTCGACGTCGAGTCGTGGATGGGGCTGCTCGCGCCGGCGGGGCTGGACAGCGCCGTCGTCGCGCGCATCACGCGCGAGCTGGCCGCCGTGCTGGCCGACCCGGAAGTCGTCAAGCAACTCGCGTCGGGCGGCATGAAGCCGATGCAGATGCCGCCGGCGGAGTTCGCGGCGTATCTCGCGCGCGAGCGGCGGGCGATGGCCGAGGTGGTGAACGCGGCCGGCATCAAGGTCGAGTGAGCGGTGGCCACCGCCGCGAAGCGATCGATCGCCCGGGCGCTGCCGACCAAGCCGACCAAGCCGATCGGGCCGACGCCGCGATGACCGCGTGGGTGGCGCTGATCCTGCTGCTGGGCGGCATCGCCATCGGCGCCACCAGCATCGGCGGCGTGGTCGTGGTGCCGGCACTGACCGCGCTCGGCGGCATCGCGCCCGAACGCGCGGTGGCCGCGGCGAGCTTCGGCTTCGCGTTCGCCGGCCTGGCGGCGTTCGCGGCGCGGCCGCGCGGCCGCCCCGGCGATGCCGACGCGGCCGCTGCCGTGGAAACGCCCGACGCGCGAGCCACCTTCGGCTGGGCAGCCGTGCTCGGCACCGCGGCCGGTGCCGCCAGCGGCGCGGCGACGCTGGCGTGGCTGCCGGCGCGCGCCGTGGCCCTCGTGGTGGCGCTGCTGGCCATCGGCTCGGGGCTGCACGTGCTGCTGCGCCCGGCGCACGGGCATCGGCAACGGGCGCTGCCGCGGTTCGGGCTGCCGCTGCTGGCGCTCGTCGTCGGCGCGCTGTCGGCCTGGTCGGGCACCGGCGGGCCGGTGGTGCTGCTGCCGCTGCTGGCCCTGCTCGGCTGGCCGCCGCTGAAGGCCGTGGAAGCGGCGCAGCGCGTGCAGTTGCCGGTGGCCGCCGCGGCCACCACCGTGAACATCGCTGCCGGGCGGCTCGACTGGCTGCTCGGCGCAGCCGTCGGCGTGCTCGTGCTGGCCGGCTGGGCGGCCGGGCGCTTCGTCGCCGGCCGGCTGCCGATGCAGCGCCTGCGCCAGGCGGTGGCGGTGGCGCTGGTGGCCACCGGCGTGGCCTACCTTTGACCGTTAGCAGGAAGCCCGCTGATGCCCACCTTCACCGACGACAACGACGCGCTGCGCAACGCCTTGCGGGCCGGCGAACTGCTGCTGGCCTGCGAGCAGACGCTGCTGCCGCAGGGGGCCGCGGCCGGCATCGGCGTGCACGTGCGCGGCGGCCGCTTCGCCGCCGTCGGCGCCCTCGACGACGTGCGCGCGCAGGCGCCGGGCGTGCCGGTGCTGGCGCTGCCGCGAACGCTGCTGATGCCCGGCTTCGTCGACGCGCACCATCACCTGACGCAGAGCTTCGGCAAGGCACTCGCGTTCGGCGAGCCCTCGGAGATCTTCCGCCGCATCTGGGTGCCGCTGGAAGGGTCGCTCGACGCGCACGGCCTGTACCTGGCAGCCAAGCTGGCGGCGCTGGAAGCGTTGCGCGGCGGCTTCACCACGGTGTGCGACGCCGGCGTGCGCTCGGCGCACGGCCTGCAGGCCCTGGCCGCGGCCACCGGCGAGGCGGGCTTGCGCTGCGTGGCCGCGCACGTCTGCAACGACGACGGCAGCGACGCAAGCCGCCACAGGCAGGTGCTGGCCGAAGCGGCGCGCTTCCTGGCAGCGGTGCCGGGCGACGCCGCGCGCTCACCGCTGTGGCACCCGTCGCTGGCCATCTCGATCCCCGAGGCGGCCAGCGATGCGATGCTGCGCGACGCCGCGCGTCTGGCCGCCGAAGCGCATTGCGTGCTGCAGATCCACGTCAACGAGCACCTGGCCTCGGTCGAGCGCAGCCTCGTGGCTCGGGGCTTGCGGCCGCTGGAGCACCTGCAGGCGGCCGGCGCGCTGGGGCCGCACGCACTGCTCGCGCACTGCACGATGCTGACGCCGGCCGAGATGCTGCTGCTGCAGGGCAGCGGCAGCGCAGTCGCCGTGAACCCGGTGGCCAGCCCCTGGAAAGGCAACGCGGTGGCGCCGGCGCAGATGCTGGCCGCTTTGGGCGTTCGCCTGGGCCTGGGCACCGACGGCACGCGCAGCGACGCCTTCCGCATGATGGACGCGGCCGAGAGCAACCAGCGCCTCGCCTTCGGCCTGGCCAGCGGCGACTCGGTGTGCGGCGGCGGCCGCCTGTGGCTGGACATGGCACAGCGCGGCGGCGCCGACGCCGCGGGCCTGGGCGCCGTCACCGGCCGCATCGAGGCGGGCCTGGCCGCCGACTTCCTGCTGCTCGACCTCGACGTGCCGGAGCTCACGCCTTCGTGGAACCTCGATTGGGAACTCGTGCGCCTGGCTTCGCGCGAGCAGATCGTCTCGGTGCACGTGGCCGGCCGCCAGCGCCTGTGGCGCGGCTGGCCGGTCGACTGGGACGCGCGCGCCTTGCTGGCCGAGGTGCGCGAAGCGGCGGCGCGGCAGGTGGCGGCGGCACCGATCCACAAGGTGCATCGGCCGCAGGGCTGAACGAAGGGGCCTGCTCTGCTGAGCGCGGCGCGCGCGAACGCTATTCAGCGTGGCGCGCGGCTTGCGCGAACGTTCTCCGGCCCACGCTCGCGGTCGTTGC
>JAEUPF010000150.1 GCA_016790425.1 Rubrivivax sp. | reverse complement strand
GCCAAGGGCTACATCGCCGTCAACGGCTGCAGCCTCACCGCGGCCGAAGTGAACCGCGCCGAGGGCTGGTTCGAGGTCTGGCTGATCCCCGAGACGCTGCGCCAGACCACCTTCGCAGCCAAGCGCGAAGGCGACGCGGTGAACATCGAGATCGAGCGGCAGACGCAGGTCTTCGTCGACACCGTGCGCGAAGCGGTCGACGAACGCCTGGGCGCGCTGGCGCCGTTGCTCGAACAGTGGCTGCGCAGCCAGGGGCGCACGCTCGACGAGATCGGCGCGCCACCGGGCCGGCCGCCGGCGCTGCGGTGAGCGTTCGCCGCCACGGCCGCCAGACCGCCGCGCAGGCCTGACCGCGCGTGACCTCACCGCCGCCGCGATGCTGATCGAAACGCTCGGCGCGGCGCGCGACGCGCATCGGCTGCAGCAGATCGCCGCGGTGCTGATCCGCCATGGCCTGGGGGACGTCGTGCGCCGCGCGGGTCTCGCCGACGCGCTGGCCCGGGCCGGCCACGTGCTGCGCTTTCCGCACGCCGACGAGCTGGCGCGGCTGCCGCCGCCGGTGCAGGTGCGCCGCGCGCTCGAGGAACTCGGGCCCACCTTCGTCAAGCTCGGGCAGATCCTCGCCGGCCGCGCCGACCTGCTCGGGCCGGAGTGGATCGCCGAGCTCACGCACCTGCAAAGCCGCGTGCCCGCGGTGCCGCTGGCGGTGCTGCGGCCGCAGCTCGCGCTGGACCTCGGCGCCGAGCCCGAGGCGGTGTTCGCGCGCTTCGACGAGAAGCCGCTCGCCGCGGCGTCGATCGCGCAGGCGCACCGCGCGGCGCTGAAGGACGGCACCGAGGTCGTCGTGAAGGTGCTGCGCCCGGGCGTGCGCGAGGTGATCGAGGCCGACCTGCGCCTGCTCGAACGCCTGGCCCGCCTGGCCGAGGAGCAATGGCCGGCGCTGAAGCCCTATCGCCCGCGCCTGCTGGTGCGCGAGTTCGGGCGCAGCCTGAGGCGCGAGATCGACCTCGCCAACGAAGGCCACAACGCCGAGCGCATCGCCGCCAACCTGGCGCAGTTCCCCGAGCTGACGATCCCGCGTGTGCACTGGGCCTACACCGGCCCGCGCCTGAACGTGCAGGACTTCATCGACGGCGTGCCGGCCGAGGACCTCGAACGCCTGACGCGCGAAGGCTTCGACCGCCACCTGCTGGCGCAGCGCGGTGCGCGCATGGTCATGAAGATGATCGTCGAGGACGGCTTCTTCCACGCCGACCCGCACCCGGGGAATCTCTTCTACCTGAGCGGCAACCGCATCGCGCTCATCGACTTCGGCATGGTCGGGCGCATCCCGCCGCGCCGGCGCGAGGAATTGCTGACGTTGCTGCTGGGGCTGGTGGAGCGGCGGCCGCAGGCGGTGGCCGACGTGCTGCTCGACTGGACGGGCGGCGCCGCCGGTCACGGCCGCGGCGGCAACGGCGTGCAGCTCGGCGCGCTCGAGGACGAGATCGAGGCCTTCGTAGACCGCTACCACGGCACGCCGCTGGCACAGCTGAACCTGGGCGACATGCTGGTGGAAGTGACCGGTGTGCTGCGCGAACACCGGCTGGCGCTGCCTTCGGACCTGGCGCTGCTGATCAAGGCCTTCATCACGCTCGAAGGCGCCGGCCGCGCGCTCGACCCCGGCTTCCACGTGGCGGCCGAAGCGCTGCCGATCCTGCGCAAGGTGCTTCGCGCGCGGTATACGCCCAAGGCCATCGGCCAGCGCGGCTGGGCCGCGCTCACCGGCACGCTGGGCGTGCTCGGCGAACTGCCGGCCAGCCTGATGCAACTGCTGCGCCGCGCCCGCCACGGCCAGGTGCAGGTGAACATCGACATCGCCGAGCTGCGCGAGACCGGCGAGCGGCTGGACCGCGCCGCCAGCCGGCTGGCGATTGCGCTGGTGATCGCGGCGCTGATCGTCGGCTCGTCGATCGTGATGACGGTGGGCGGCGGGCCGAAGCTGTTCGGCCTGCCGGCGTTCGGCCTGCTCGGCTTCGTCGGCGCGGTGGCCGGCGGGCTGTGGCTCGTGCGCTCGATCCGCCGCGGCGTGCGCCACATCGACGAAGGCGACTGACGCGGGCGCGCCCCGGGCAGACCCCGATGCCGGGGGCCGGCGCGGCCACTAGGCTTGCGGCCCGCACAACGCACGCGCAGGAGACAGCACCATGCAGCGCAGATCGTTCGTCACCTCCGCGGCCGCCGCAGCGGCAGCGTTCACGGCGGCACCGTTCGCCGCCCGCGCCCAGGCGCTCACGCTGCACGGCGCGGTGCAGTTCAACGACGACCACGCGTTCAACAAGGCGCTGCTGAAGTTCGAGGAGCTGGTCAGGAAGTACTACGGCAAGCCGGTCAACTTCGTGCTGCATCGCAACAGCGAGCTCGGCCTCGAGAAGCAGTACTTCGAGTACATGGCGCAGGGCAAGGCGGTCGACTACGGCATCGTCTCGCCGGCGCACATGAGCACGTTCTCGAAAGCGGCGCCGTTCATCGACGCGCCGTTCCTCTTCCGCGACCTGGCGCACTGGAACAAGGTGCTCGACGCCGACCTGCTCAAGCCCATCGCCGAGGAGGTGCGCCGCAACGCCGACGTGATGCTCATCGGCTACGCCGGCGGCGGCACGCGCAACATCTTCGCCAACAAGCCGCTGCGCAACCTGGCCGACATCAAGGGCCTGAAGGTGCGCGTGCAGGGCGCACCCATCTGGAGCCGCACCTTCACCGCCGCCGGCATGAGCCCGACGGTGATCGCCTACAACGAGGTCTACAACGCGATCCAGAACAACGTCATCGCCGCCGGCGAGAACGAGGCCGCCGGCGTCGAGTCGATGAAGTTCTTCGAGGTCGCGCCGCACCTGGCGATGACCGAGCACGCGATCACCATCCGGCCGATCTGCTTCTCGGGCAAGACCTTCGCCAAGCTGCCCGCCGAGCTGCAGGCGGCGGTGCTGCGCGCCGGCAAGGAGGCCGGTGCCTTCGGCCGCTCGGTGGAGTCCTCCGAAGACTCGGCCAAGCTCGAGGCGCTCGAGAAGGCCGGCAAGCTCAAGCGCGTGCCGTTCGCCGACCGCGAGGCGATGAAGAAGCTCGTCGACCCGGTGATGGCGGCGTACGCCAAGGAGATCGGCGCCGACGCGATCTTCGACAAGATCGTCGCGATGAAGTAGGCCCGGCACGCCTGTTTGCCCGTGCCGCAGCCGATTCCGCCGCCTCCGACCTGGGTCCTCGTGTGGCGCCGCCTGACGGCGGCCTACGCGTGGCTGCTGACGTGGCTGCTCGTCATCAGCGTGGCCGTGCTGCTGGTCCCGGTGACGCTGCAGATCTTCTCGCGCCACACGGCGCTGATCCCCAGCTACATCTGGACCGAGGAGATGGCGCGCTTCCTCTTCGTGTGGATGGTGATGATCGGCGCCATGCTCGGCATCCGCGAGGGCACGCATTTCGAGGTCGATGTGTGGCCGGCGAAGATGGCGCCGCGCCGGCGGGCCCTGGTCGATCTCTTCGTCGGCATGGCGGTGCTGGTGTTCGCGGTCGCGTTCCTGTGGTGGGGCATCTCGTTCACGCGCTTCGCGTGGAGCCGCTTCTCCGAACTGGCCGAACTGCCGCTGTGGACGATCCACGTCGCCTGGCCGATCGCCGGCGCGACGTGGCTCTTGTTCCAGGGCGAACGCATGGCCGCGGCGCTGCGCACGCTCTTCGGCAGCGACCCCGCGGCTGACGCGGCCGCGGCGAGCGACACCAACGCGGCCGGGGCCGGCGGGGCGAGCCGATGAATTCCGCACTCGCCTCGGCGACGCTGGCGCCGCCGACGGCGGCGCTGATCCTCTTCGGCCTGTTCTTCGCGCTGATGTTCATGCGCGTGCCGGTGGCCTTCGCGCTCGGGCTGGCCTGCCTGCCGATCTACCTCCTCGAGGAGCGGCTCGACCCGCAGGGCCTGGTGCAGGAGACCTTCAACGCCTACAACTCGTTCATCCTGCTGGCGGTGCCGTTCTTCCTGCTCACCGCCAACCTGATGAACGTGGGCGGCATCACCGACCGCCTGGTGCGCCTGTCGCGGGCGCTGGTGGGCCACTTCCCGGGCGGGCTGGCGCAGATCAACGTCGTGCTGTCGCTGTTCTTTGCCGGCGTGTCGGGCTCGTCGACGGCCGACGCGGCCAGCCAGAGCAAGATCTTCATCGAGGCGCAGACGAAGGAAGGCTACGACCTCAGCTTCTCGGTGGCCATCACC
Source organism: Rubrivivax sp. (assembly GCA_016790425.1). Taxonomy (GTDB): domain Bacteria; phylum Pseudomonadota; class Gammaproteobacteria; order Burkholderiales; family Burkholderiaceae_C; genus Rubrivivax. The sequence continues at coordinate 6,357 of JAEUPF010000150.1, read as the reverse complement.
GCGGTGTCGGCGGTGCTGGCGGTGATCATCCCGCCCTCCATCCTGATGATCGTCTGGGGCGGCACGCTCACGGTGAGCATCGGCGCGCTGATGCTGGCCGGCGTCGTCCCCGGCGTGCTGATCGCCCTGGCGCAGATGGCCACCGTGCATGCCTACGCCAGGCGGCGCAACTATCCCACCTACCCGCGCGCCACGCTGCGCGAGGTGCTGGTGTCGGTCCTCGTCTCGATTCCGGCGCTGATGACGCCGTTCATCATCGTCGGCGGCAAGATCTTCGGCTGGTTCACGGCCACCGAGTCGGCCTGCATCGCCGTGCTGTACGCGGCGGCGCTGTCGATGCTCGTCTACCGCGAGACGAACCTCGCGCGGCTGCGCGAAGCGCTTTCGGAAACCGGCCGGCTCGCCGCGGTGGCGCTGTTCTGCGTGGGCACCGCCAGCGCCTTCGGCTGGCTGCTGGCGTACTACCAGATCCCCAAGGCGCTGCTGGCCGGCGTCTCGGCGTGGGGCATGGGGCCGACGCTGACCGGCTTCTTCATCGCCGGCGTCTTCCTCGTCGTCGGCTGCTTCCTCGACGCGATCCCGGCCATCATCATCGTCGGCACGATCCTCGAGCCGATCGCCAGGGCCGCGGGCCTGGACCCGGTGCACTTCGCCACCATCGGCATCGTCTCGCTCGCCTTCGGCCTGGTGACGCCCCCTTACGGCCTGTGCCTGATGGTGGCCTGCTCGGTGGCGAAGATCCGCATCGGCGACGCGCTGAAGGACACCCTGATCATGCTGGTGCCGATGCTGCTGGTGCTGGCCGCGGTGATCGTCTGGCCCGCGGTGGCGCTGTTCCTGCCACGGCTGTTTCCGCCGGGGACGCTGTAGGCGCCTGCCGGCGCGCGCTGGCGCCCAGGCGCAGCACTGTCGGCGCGAACGCGCTCGTGCCCAGCCACTGCCACAGCCGTTCGGCGTCGCGCCGCGCGCCTTCGACGCGGATCTCGTGCGACGCCAGCGCCTGCGCCGGCGTCAGCGCACCGGCCCACACTTCGGTGAGCGCGCGCACGGTCGACTCGACGACCAGGGTGGGGTCGCGGCCCGGGTCTTCGCGGCACAGATCGACCGCGCCTTGCTCGGCGACCAGCCACCAGACCCGTTCGCCGCGGCGGGCGTCGACGAAGCGGAAGTGGACGACCACCGGTTGCGGCGGCAGCGCTTCGGTGCGAACGAAGCGGCGGATGTCCCACATCAGGAGGCCCGCGTCGAGCTCGTCATCGCGCAGGCGGCTGCCGATCCACCGGGCGCCCCAATGGCCGAGCGCCATGATGATCGGCCGCAGGTCCTCGCCGGCCTCGGTGAGGCTGTACTCCCACACCTTGCCGGCCGCGGTGCGGCGCACCACGCCGGCCGCTTCGAGGCCTTGCAGCCGGCTCGCCAGCAGGCTGGTGGACATGCGCGGCACGCCGCGGTGCAGGTCGTTGAAGCGGCGGCTGCCGCACAGCAACTCGCGCACGACCAGCGGCGTCCAGCGTTCGCAAAGGATCTCGGCACCTCTGGCGACCGTGCAGAACTGTTGGTAGCCCGTTTGCATGCGCCACTCCTCGGGGGTGGCCAATCCTGCCATCGTTCCTGACCCCTGTGGCGGGCGGGCTTTCGCGGCGCCCGCCGCCTGCGCCTGCCTGCGCCTGCCTGTGCCTGCCTGCGCCTGCCTGCGCCTGCCTGCGCCTGCCTGCGACTGCCTGCGCCTCAGCCGAGCACGCCCTTGGTGTGCGCGAAGAGGTTGTCGGGGTCGAAGCGGCGCTTCAGCTCGGCCAGCCGGCGCAGGTTCTGCGCGCCGTAGGCCGCCTCGATGCGCTCGCGTCCTTCCTCGGCGGTGAGGAAGTTGACGTAGGTGCCGCCGGTCGAGCAAGGCCGCGTCGCCTCGAAGCACTCGCGCGCCCAGCGGACGTTGGCCTCGTCGTCCTCGGGCCGCTCCCACGAGGCGGCGATGTTCAGCACGAAGGCTGCGTCGCGGTTGCCGGCCGGGGAATGCGCCGCCGGCAGTTCGTTCAGCGCGCCGCCGATCTGGAACATCAGGATCGCCGAGTGCGGCGACTTCAGCCGTGCCGCGTGCTCGATCGCCAGGTCGACCACCTTGCCGTCGAGCCCGGGCAGGTAATGCGACTTCCAGTAGTAGCGCCGCCCCTTGGGCTGCGTGGCGTCGAGCAGGCTTTGCATCTGCGTGTACGGCCGGCGCGTCACGATGTCGGCCACCGGGCGGCCGACCGCGCGCAACGGCGCCAGCAGCGCCTGGCCCTCGGCCTCGTCGCCGGTGTGGCAGACGAACACGGCGCAGATCGGCTGCCCGTGCACTTCCTTGGGCAGCCACGGCGCCGGCGGCGCGATGCGAAGCACCGCCACGCTGGTGAGTTCGCGCGGCGTGCCGGCGGCGAAGCTGCGCAGCGCCTCGAGCACGGCGCGGCTGTCGTCGGCACGCCAGGCGATGGCGCCGCCGAGGACCGCGGGCCCGGCCTCGAACAGGCGGTACTCGAACGAGGTGACGATGCCGAAGTTGCCGCTGCCGCCGCGCAGGGCCCAGAAGAGGTCGGCGTTCTCCTCGGCGCTGGCGCGCACGACCCGGCCCTCGGCGGTGACGACTTCCATCGACACCAGCGTGTCGCAGGTCCAGCCGTGGCGGCGCGTCAGGTAGCCGAAGCCGCCACCGACGGTGAGGCCGGCGATGCCCGTGGCAGAGACGAAGCCGAGCACGGCGGCCAGCCCGTGCCATTGCGTTTCCCGGTCGACATCGGCGAGCGTGCAGCCGGCCTGGGCGCGGCAGGTTCGGGCCACCGGGTCGACCCACACGCCGCGCAGCAGCGACAGGTCGATCATCAGCCCGCCTTCGCACACCGCGAGGCCGGCGATGTTGTGGCCGCCGCCGCGCACCGAGTTGGCCAGCCGATGCTGGCGCGCGAACTCGACGGCGCGCACGACGTCCACCGTGCCGCTGCAGCGCGCGATCAGCGCCGGGCGGCGGTCGATCATCGCGTTCCATACTTGGCGCATCTCGTCGTAGCCCGCGTCCTGCGGGCTCACCAGGGTGCCGCGGAAGGCGGCCTTGAAGGCCTGCAGGGCTTCGGAGGAAACCTCGGTGACCGTACCGTCCAGGCGCTTGAAAGTGAGGGGCATCGTCGACTCCCGGAAACTGCACACATGAACAAGGGTGCGCGAGGCGGCTCGCGCGCCGGCGTCGCCGCCAGGCGCGGCTCGCGAAGGCGGTGCGCAGCATGGCGCCGGCAAAGCCAGGGGGCTAGTCCAGAAACTGAAGCGTCTCGGCGCGAGCCACGCACCACGGGCCGCGCGCCGCGCGGGCTGCGGAACGCCCTCCGGCCGGTTCCGCCCCGGTCAGGCCTCGACGAGGTACTTCCGCGCCACGCGCACGAACAGGCTCGCGGTGCTGGGCAGGATGCGGTCGTTGAAGTCGTAGCCGGCGTTGTGCACCGGGCAGCCGCCCTGGCCCGGGCGCTCGTCGGTGCCGTTGCCGACGTTGAAGTAGCAGCCGGGCACGCGCTGCAGCATGAGCCCCAGGTCGTCGCTGGCGGTGCCGGGCGGCCAGTCGGGAATGAGCGCGGCCTCGCCCATCGTCTCGCGCGCCACGTCGCGCAGCCACGCAGTGGCCGCTTCGTCGTTCACCGTCACCGGGTAGCGCCAGCGGTAATCGACCTCGGCCGTGGCGCCGTGCACGGCGGCCTGGGCATGGGCCACGGCGGTGATGCGATCGCGCAGCTGCGCGCGCACCGCCTCGCTGCGGGCGCGGATCGTCAGCCGCAGCTCGGCGCTGGCGGGGATGACGTTCGGCGCGTCGCCGGCGTGGAAGGCGCCGACGGTGACGATGGCCATCTCGTTGGGGTGCACCTCGCGCGAGACGATGCTCTGCAAGGCGATCACGACATGCGAAGCGGCGACGATCGGGTCCACCGCCAGGTGCGGCTTGGCGCCGTGGCCGCCGCGCCCGCGCACGGTGATGACGGCGGTGTCGGAACTGCTGTAGACGACGCCGGCGCGGATGCCGAGCCTGCCCGCCGGCGCGCCGGGCGAGTTGTGAAACGCGAACAGGCGGTCGCACGGGAAGCGTTCGAACAGGCCGTCGTCGAGCATCGCCTGCGCGCCGCCCAGGCCTTCCTCGGCCGGCTGGAAGATGAGGTGCAGCGTGCCGCTGAAGCCGCGCGCCAGCGCCAGCACGCGGGCGGCGGCGAGCAAGGTGGCGGTGTGCCCGTCGTGGCCGCAGGCGTGCATCAGGCCCGGGCGCCTGCTGGCGTGCGGCAGGCCGCTGAGCTCGGTGATCGGCAGCGCGTCCATGTCGGCGCGCAGGCCGAGCCTGCGCTGGCCGCGGCCGCACCGCAACGTGCCGACGACACCGGTGCGGCCGACGCCACGGGCCACTTCATAACCCCAGCTCTCGAGGCGGCTGGCCACGAGTTCGCCGGTGAGTTTCTCTTCGAAGCCGAGCTCGGGGTGGGCGTGAATCTGACGGCGCAGCGCGACCATCTCGCCTTCGATCTGGCGGACCTCGGGGAGGACAGGGAGCGTAGTGGGGTCGGTCATCGGCGTGTCTGTCGTGAATCGGCGTGGCGCGCGGCGGCGGCCAAGTCGCTCGTCGATGGTTGCTCCAGGGCGGCGAATGGCGCGGCAATGCGGCATTGTGCGGCGGTGGCGCCAGTCGGCGGCGGGCGACGAGGGCGGCGCCGCGCGGCGCGCGCCCAGCATCCTCCTTCTTCTGCCGCGCCTGCCGATTGCGCACCCCCGAGGGGCGGCCCTCGGCTTGGCGATTCGCGGCGGCGCTGACGGCGCTGACGGCGCTGACGGCGCTCAGCATGCGCCGGCATGGAAACAGCAATATTCACACCCGGCAGCGAGGCGGCGCCGCTGCGGGTGGTGAAGAAGCTCCCGCTCGGTGCGAAAGGGGCGCACAAACTGGCGCAGCAGTTCGGCGAAGCGCTGGTGTGCGTGCGCCATCGCGTGGATGCGCAAGCCCGGTTTCGCTATACGACCGTCGAACGCCGAGTTGAAAAGGCGCCCATCTGATGCACCTTGGCGCTTGCCCGGGCAAGCCAGCCGGCCGGCCGCGGAGGGTCGCCTCTCGCGCGAAGGGTTAGGCGGCACCGCTCGCTCACCGCCTGGGAGGATGCGCGCGCTTGAGCAATGCCTTGAATGAGCCACGGTCGCGAAGTATGTCGTCGACGACCCAGCAACCAGCGCTTTCGCGACGGAGGGCGACCCGCGCGCTGAGAGTCTTGGCCTTGTATCCGGGCCCCAGACTGAAGACGTAGGTGAGCCGGACTGAGGCTACTGTGTCGGAGGTGGCTAGGACGCTGACGCGAAGAGTCCTGCGATCAACTTCGCCATCCTGAGCGCTGGACCAGAAGTCCCAGTTGATGGCACACACCTCTCCCTGCTCCCGGCACGCCAGTTCGCGACGGACGAACGGCCCTAGATCCGATGAGAGCATCGCTGACGGTTCTGACTCGCTGAGTAGGTAGTAGTGGTGCAGAAAGAGCTCGCGCGCAACCTCTGACGGGGCCGCGCGTCGACAGGGCTCAGCGGCCAAGGGCACAGCTGCCGCGAGGCAGAACAGGGCAGCGACGCAGGGTGTCAACTTGGTTGATCGCAAAGGCGGTGACCTGGTGCCGCCTAACGTCGGCGCTGAGGCGCCCGTAGCGCACAGGCGGGCTTGCCCATGGACCGGATGATGACCTACGACCGGTGCGTGGGCAAGGCAGCCGGCCGTGGAGGGCCGCCTCTCGATCGACGGGTTAGGCCGCACTCGTGCCGCGGCGAGCAGTGCAGAAGAGTTCCAGCGACCAACGACGCCTGCACCGAAGCGCCTTGCTGCGACCGGCCCCGCCCCTGAGCCGCGCGTAACAGAATTCGATCCACCCGTCGCTCGCTTCTCTCACAGCTGGTAGCGCGACATGACGTCTGCGGCGCTGAGGTTTTGGAGTGCTGGAGGCCCGCCACCGTGTGCCTCGCCTTCGGGATACGTTCGTTCCCAGAATCTTCCGTCTCTCGGATCTCGAAAGAGTGTTGTCCAGCCACCTTCATCTGGCTGTTCGGCTACGCGTTCCAACACCTGTTCAACCAGCGCCTCGATACGGCGGCACGTCTCATCAGCGACGATGCCTTTGGATGTGCGGTTCCACCTACCGATAAGCGCGGTTTCCTGAGGTGCAAGTAACCACAGCGAGGTACCCATGTGGTTCTTCAGACTTTTGCGTGGGTAAACCTTGGAGGCCACAGACCCAAGCCGCCGCAGTGGAAGTACACGGCTACCTTGAAGTGCTCGAAGTTCCTGAACCCGTAGGCGCGCTTCTGGATGGTGGCGATCTTTGAGTTCAT